>JAISQU010000174.1 GCA_031274005.1 Spirochaetales bacterium | reverse complement strand
AACACGGACGAAGACGATAATATAGTATGAATGAGGGCAAGAAAGAAAAAGAAATTCTGTATGGAAGAGGAAAGTTACCGTATTCGGGCCTGTATTTATGAAGTAAACAGGAAGTTGGGGAGTGGTTTTCTGGAAGCGGTATATCAGGAAGCCATGGAAATTGAATTACAAAAAGCGGAAATACCCTATGAAGTGCAAAAAAAGCTTTCCATACTCTACGATGGCAAGCCGTTAAAGCAATTTTATCTGGCTGATTTCGTTTGTTATGAAAAAATCATCATAGAAATCAAAGCGGTAACCAAGCTCACCAACGAATACAACGCACAAGTGCTCAATTATTTAGCCGCAACCGGACTGAAATTGGGTTTTTTAGTCAATTTTTGTGCCTATCCCAAAGCAGAAATCATAAGGATCGTTCATTGATTTGTCCGTGTGGTCTGTGTGGTCCGTGGTTATCCTAAATTTAGAATTCCTGCTGTCAAGTTTGCGCGCATTGCTTTTTCAGTTTATTTTGGGGTAGAATACGGGAAAACAGGCGGTCGCGGTTCCCGCCTTTAAAAAAAAACAAGGAGTCCTTTCATGTCTGAATCTTCCCGCGCAGGGGTCCCGGGCCAAACGTATACGCCCTGGCCCATCGTTCTTATCGGCATGTATCTTGCCGCGCAAATGCTGGCGGATATAGCGAGTCTGAAAATCGGCCTTGTCGCGGGCCTGTCCGTTGATATGGGCACGTTCATCTACCCCATAACTTTTACGCTGCGCGACCTGGTTCACAAAAGTCTGGGAAAACGCGCCGCCCGGACCCTCATCCTTACCGCCGGAGGCATAAATCTTTTTATGGCGGTATACCTTTTTTTTACAGCCCGCGCGCCTGAAGACCCCTCCTGGGGGCTGGGCGAGCAGTTCCGCGCGGTTTTTGACCCGGTTTGGCGTATTGTACTGGCCTCGATTGCCGCGGAGCTGGTCAGCGAACTTGCCGACACCGAAGTGTACAGTTGGTTTGTCCGCCGCGTAACCCGCGGCAAAAAATGGCTCAGGGTTCTGGTAAGCAATTCCGTCAGCGTCCCGGCGGATAACGCGATTTTTGCCCTGGGCGCGTTCGCCTTTACCCTGCCCTGGGAGGTTGTGCTGGATATTTTTATCATGAATCTGGCGGTAAAGTTCGCCGTCACCCTTGTCAGCCTGCCCCTCATCTACGCGGGAAAAGAAAAAACCGACAACATTTGAAACATCTTTCCATATGAGTCGGTTTCGAAATGAAAACCGTAATCATTCGCGCGCATTTTTTGCGGCGAAACCGCAAAAAACCGGGCTTTTCGGGGCTGCGCTATCGCTCCGGCCCCGGCTGCGCCGTGGCTAAACCCCTGCAATCCCTTGCGCGCCCGGGGGGCAGGGCAAGATATTAAACAGGCTCTTAGTATACTATACTTCGCGGCAAAAAACCTCCCCGTGAGGGGAGGTCAGGTGAAGCATAAAAAAATATTTTAATGACTCTCCTCGCCCTGAAGGGCGAGGTATCGTCGTTCTGCGAGGTATAGATTTTATGCGGGTCCATCACCCCTGAAAGGGGCTGATGGATCCGCGCGAATCAAAAGGCGTACTTTAAACCGACAAGGAATCCGGTCCAGGTTTTTGATTCTTTGTCACCCGCACCTTCGTTGGCATCGTCAACGTGAGCAATCTGGAGTTCGCCGAAAATCGTGAAATTGTCGATATAGACTTCGACGCCGGGAAGGATTGTGTAATCTTTAAGGAATTTCCCGTCATAGTTTTTGGGAAGGTCCGCTTCCAGAGTTATCTGGAATTTTTCCTGGGCGTAGGACAGAACGATGTCAAATTCGTAGAGGTCTTCCACTGATTTATCCTCCCCGCCGCCGCCATAGTCTTTCCAGCCATAATCAAGAGTATAGATTGCCGTACCCTCAATGCCGAAATCACCAATATCGGTGGAGTGCGTATACCCGATTATGCCGAACAGTTCCTTAAATGAAGTATCCATTTTTTCGGCGCCGCCCACGTCAATCTTACCGGGCAGGTAGCCCCAGTCAAAACCGGCCGTAATAGAGAAGCCTTCAACCTCGTATCCCGCGCTGAACTCGAAATAACCGGTTACTTTATCGTCTTTCCCGTAAATACTGTCATCCGCGCCGTAGAAATCCCAGGTCCCACCGTCATAGTCGTCGGGTTCTGTGATGCTGGTACCAAAGAGGTTGTAGTTGGTAATAGCAAAGGAAAGCGTTCCCGGGCCGGCGCCTTCGATGTTGTAGGTAAAACCTTCTTCAAGATAGAACGCCTGGTTTGTATCGTCGTCGAGCTTTACATCGTATTCAGCCTTGAGATAAATATCCAGGGCGTCTATGGATTTTTCATACTCGGCAAAGGGAGCGAACCCTACATCGCCTTCCTCATCGGCGTCTTTCCAGAATTCGCCGCCTACGCTGAGGCCCTCCAGAGCTTCCTGCGCCATGGCAAAGCCGCCCAAGGCCGCCAGGAACAGAAGAGCAACAAGAATCTTTTTCATTTTCTATTCTCCTTCGTCAAAAATGTTGTATAAGTATTATATAGCATGAACCATGCCAAAATACCTTGTTTCCTAAACCGTTTTTAGTCTATATGGCATAAAGAAATAGTTATATCCGGTTTTCCGCCATTGAGATACGCGCCAATTTTATACTACATTTTCGTAGTTTTACGATAATACGCTACATTTATGTAGAAAAAAATACCCTTCTCTCTTTCTGTTCGCTAATCATATTAGGTTTGACTAATTGTGTCAAGCGCTGTTGTGAATAATTGCGTTATTTGATACGCTTTCTGCCATGAATAAGAATTCAAAATTGATTGCCCTGTTTTTTATTTCCATCGCGGGAATTTCTTACGAACTGTATGTGATGCGCATTTTTTCCGTGGGGGGTTGGTCCAATTTCGGGTCACTGGTTATTTCCACGGCGCTTCTGGGTATTGGCCTTTCCGGGATTATTCTGACTTTTCTTTCGGACTGGGTGCGCCGCCGGGCGGATCTCATTATGTCGGTGTCGGCCATCAGCCTGCCGCTTCTGATGTCGCTGGCGACGATTACCGCGCAGCTCGTGCCGTTTAATCCGGTTTTTCTGGCATCCGATTCGCGGCAGTTGTGGTTTATCGGAGCGTACTACATCATTTACGGGGCGCCGTTTTTCGGCGTCGCCACCTTTACGGGCGTCGCTTTTATTACCCTGAGGGAACAGATTCAGCAGGTGTATTTCTGGAACATGATAGGTTCAGGCGTGGGCGGATTTTTCATCATTGTCTTTATGTTCCTTTTGCCGCCGCAATACCTCATTCTGCCCATTCTGGGACTGACCATCATCGCGGCGCTTTTTTCCTGCGTTATCGCGGATGATATGACGTGCAGCTTCCAGTTTTCCATGGTTCAGCTTGTTCCTCTTGCCCTTTCCGCACTGTGTTCGATCTGTTTCACTTTTTTCTGGGGAGACATACGCGTTTCCGATTACAAGGCTATAAGTTATGTGCGCAAGTATCCCGACTCGAAACTGGTGCATCATTCCTACGGGCCGGGCGGGGAGTTCCATGTATACGCTTCGCAGTATTTTCACTTCGCGCCGGGGCTTTCGGACAACGCGGCCCTGAAGATTCCGAACATTTCGAGCCAGATGTACTGGGGGCTTTTTATCGACGGTTCCGGGCCCATAGGCATCATGGGCGCCCTGCGCGAAGACGAGAGGGCCTATATGGATTACCTGCCCATGGCCGCGCCCTACACGATGATTTCAAACCCCTCTGTTCTTCTTATTAATTTGTCGGGCGGCATCAACGCCCAGGTCGCGCGCTACAAGGGGGCGCAGGCAATAGACATTGTGGAACCCTCCTCCGAGATGATAGGGCTTCTGCGCCGCGACAGAAATGTAACGCGTTTTACCGGAGATCTTTTTAATTCAAGCAATCTCAACATAATTCAGGGTGAGCCCAGATCCTATTGCCTCGATCATAAGAACGCCTACGACCTTATTGAGATCAGCCTGGTCGATTCTATTGGCCTTTCGGACTCCGGCGGATACCCTGTGCACGAGGACTACAAATATACCATCGAGGCCTTCACGGAATACTTCGGCAGCCTGAAGCCGGACGGAGTTCTTTCGGTTACCGTATGGGACCGCCTGAACCCGCCGCGCAATGTGCTGAAACTCCTCAATACCATAATCCTTGCAATGAAAGAAGCGGGAATGTCCGATCCGCAGCAGAACATGTACTCCTTCGGCCTTTTTATGTCGACAACGACCATACTCATCAAGAAAACTCCTTTTACTGAGGGCGAGGTCTACGATCTGAACAATTTTGTACGTACCCGTTCTTTCGAACCCCTGTATGTGCCCGGCGCGGAACTGCCCCGGCGGGACATCAACATTCTTTTGGGCGTCTACCAGCAGCATTTCGGAAAGCAGAACGCCGAAGTCGTAGAAAGTTTTACCAACGCCGATATGTACAGGACGGCTATCCCTGAGTTTTTCGCGGGCAACGCCCGTGCCATTGAGGAGCAGTACGTTTTTGACATCAGGCCCATAGAAGATTCGCGGCCCTATTATTCGGGCTTTCTCAAATTGGGCAGCCTGCCCATGTATCTTGACCAGATGGAGGATGTGTCCGAAGAGTGGGGTTATCTGCTTCTTCTGGGTATGCTGATTCAGGCCTGCATCTTCGGGCTTGTGGTTATTCTGCTTCCCGTGATTGTCCGCTGGAAGCAGCTTTCCGGAAACCGCAGGGGAACGGCGGGCGTCATCCTCTACTACGCGGGGCTGGGCCTGGGATATATGCTGATTGAGATTTACCTGATTCAGCGCCTGAGTGTTTTTCTTTCCAACCCCACATACTCAACGAGCATAGTCATTACCGCGATGCTTGCTTTTTCCGCTTTGGGGAACCTGGCCTCCGGTTATTTCAAGAGCTGCCGCATCTGGGTTGTTTTGGGCGCGGCGATACTTATCGCGGCGGGGCTGTTTTTCTATATTTTCGGACTTGACGGTTTCCTGGCGAACTATCATTCCTCGACCCTGCCGGTGAGGATTCTGGCCGCCGTCGCGGTGATTGCCCCCGTCGCGTTCTTTATGGGAGTTCCCTACCCCAACGGGCTGGATGCCCTGCAGGAATCCAAGCCCCATCTTTTGCCCTGGGCCTGGGGCATGAACGGCGGGCTGTCCCTTGCGGGAAGCGCTTTGGCGAGAATTTTGTCTGTGTCCTCGGGTTTTCCTGTTCTTCTGGGCATAGGTATTGCCGTGTATCTCGCGGTGGGGCTTTTGTTCCCCGTTAACCAGGATGAAGGCTACGGGTTTCTCAGGAGGTTCCGGTGATGAGAGTTCCGGTTGCCCTTGTTACAGGATCAAGCCGGGGTTTGGGCCGCGGCTGCGCGCTTGAGCTTGCGAAGGCGGGGTTTTCCGTCGCCATCAATTACGCGGGGAACAAAGACGCCGCCGCGGAGTGCCGGGAGCTCTGTCTCGGGGCGGCTGTAACAGAGGCTCAGCGCTTTGAGATTTTTCAGGCCGATATAGGCCTGCGGCCGGAGCGCGAAAAACTCGTGGAGGATGTTTTTGCCGCCTTTGGAAGCCTCGACGCGCTTGTCAACAACGCGGGCATGGCCCCCCGCCTGCGCGCGGATATTCTCCTTGCGGAAGAAGAATCCTTTGAGCAGCTCATGAGGGTAAACCTTCAGGGCCCGTACTTTCTGACCCAGGCCGTCGCGAAAAGGTGGGCGCAGAGCGCGCAGCCGTCCGCCATACCTACAGGCCGCAAGATTGTGTTTATCACCTCAATTTCAGCTTCCGTGGCTTCGCCGGGCCGGGGGGAATACTGCGTGTCCAAGGCCGGGCTGTCCATGGCGGCGATGCTGTGGGCCTGCCGTCTTGCCGAATACGGGGTAAGCGTGTACGAGCTGCGGCCCGGCATCATGGCCACCGACATGACGAGCGCCGTCAAAGAGAAGTATGACGCCCTTATCGCCTCCGGCGGCATACCCCAGAACCGCTGGGGTACGCCGGAAGACGCCGGCAAGGCGGTACGAGCCCTTCTCGCGGGGGATCTCGCCTATTCCACGGGAAGCGTCATTTATGTTGACGGCGGCTTTCACCTTGCGCGCCTGTAACCGTAAAAGAGGGGAAAGGCCATGGAGAGCCGGTATGTACGGCTAAAGGCTTTGGACCGGCTTGCCGCCGGACTCAGCGCCGCCGTAACTGTTTTCTTTTTCTGGTTCGCCTACGGCGGCGCGGACGGCCGGGCGCTGCTGTACATTCAGAATGAATCTCAAAGCCTCGTTTATCCCCTGAGCGGAGATCTGGACATACCGGTTTCCGGCCCCCTGGGCGTGACGCGCATTGTTATCCGCGGCGGAGCCGCCGCCGTTACGGACTCGCCGTGCAGGGACAAGCTGTGCGTATCAATGGGTCATATTTCAGGGCGCGGCGGCTGGATCGCCTGCCTGCCCAACCGTGTGTTTCTCAAGGTGGATCAAGACAGCCCCGCAGGAGACGCCGATGCCGCGGCGTACTGATGGCGGGCAAAGACAGCTTGCTTTTTTCGGAGCCTTCTGTCTTTTCCTGTCCGGTCTTGAGCTTCTTGTCCCCAAACCCCTGCCTTTTCTGCGTATGGGCCTTGCCAATATGCCGGTTCTTCTTTCGCTCAGACTCTATTCACCCCGCTTTACCCTTGCTCTGTGCGCTTTGAAAATCGCGGGGCAGGCGGTTATAAACGGAACCCTGTTTTCATATATTTTCCTTTTTTCTTCCGCGGGATCCCTGGCGAGCGCGGCGCTTATGCTCGCGTGCAGCCGGCTTTTCGGAGAAAAAATGTCTCTTGCGGGCATAGGCGTTTTGGGTTCCCTCGCGAGCAATCTGGCGCAAATTCTTTTTGCGCGGTATTTCCTTTTGGGCGAAGGCGCATGGCTTATAGCCCCGCCTTTTCTTGCACTGGGAACGGCCGCGGGTTTCTTTTTGGGATTATTCGCCGAGCTTATGTACAGGAAATCCGCGTGGATTGCGCGTCTGCGCGCCGCTGATACGGCACAAGCCTGTCCGCTTGTGAACGGGGCGCCTCAGGCCGCGGGCAGCGCCTCCGCCGGCTTTTACGCGCTGTGCGGCGCGCTGTCGATTTTTCCGTTTTTATTTACCGGATCTCTTGCGGGAAAACTTGGTTTGACGGCGCTGTACATTGTTCTGGCCGCGGGTTCCGGCAGGCGGATACGGGCGCTGCCGAATATAGTTTTAGTCCTTACGGTTACGGCCGCGCACTGCGTAACGCCTTTTGGGAAAATCATTTTTACCCTGGGGAGTTTCCCTGTTACCGAAGGCGCGCTTCGTACGGGGCTTTTCAGGTCCGCGACGCTTATAGGGCTTGTGTATTTGTCCCGGTTAACAGTACGGCCAGGGCTAAGGTTTCCGGGCAAGGCGGGAAGGGTTTTTTCAGCCATGCTGAGTGACTTTGAACGGATTACGGGCTGCGGGGTCAAACTGGAGCGGAAAAATTTCCGGGCCGGTCTGGACAGGCTGCTTGAGGCGGTGTACCGATCCGGCGGGACCGCGGGAACCGGGAAGGTTACACCGGAGGCCGCCCCGCCTCCCGGCTTTGCGCGCCGCGCCGTCTGGTTAGGATTCGCCGCCCTTCACTGGGCCGTGTTCGCTCTCGCGTGAATCTGCTACTATGTATTATGCGCGAAATTTCCGACCACTGGACACAAAGGGCAAAAAAGGAAGGGTATCCCGCCCGCTCGGTATACAAGCTCAAGGAGATAGAGGAAAAATTTCATGTGCTTCCCCGGCAGGGCCGCGTACTCGATGTGGGCGCTTCACCGGGGAGCTGGACGCAGTTCATTTTGCGCCTGAGCGGAGGGCGATGCGAGGTTGTGGCAGTGGACCTTTCTCCCCTTAATGCGGGAACTCCCCAGGACAATCTCACCTTTTTTCAGGGCGATATAACGCAGGCCGCGACAATCGCTTTTCTGGAGAGCAGGAGGCCCTACGACGCGCTTTTAAGCGATGCGGCTCCCGCGACAACGGGAAACCGCGCGGTGGATACGGCCCGTTCGGAGGCCCTTGTGGAACAGGTTCTGGACATCGCGCGGAAAACGCTCAAACCCGGCGGCGCCTGCGTTGTCAAGATTTTTCAGGGCGGCGGCCAGAAACGCATCATGGACGATATGAAGCGGATTTTCGCGTCTGTGAAAGCCTTTAAACCCCGGGCAACCCGCAGCGAATCCTTTGAAACATATTTTATCGGACAGAATAAAAATGTATAGCCTGTTACGCTTAAGGCCAAGCCATTGCCGCAATGGCTTGCGTGGTTCAAGACGGCGCAATTTTGCGGAGCAAAATTGCGGGTGTAATGCGTTTTCGGGTCTGCCCGAAAATCGCAGAACCGTCCGCGGTTCACATTTATTAGAAGTCCGACAGGCTTCTATAAACCTGTTGTTTCTTTTGGGGGCCTGCGCGATTCTGCTTTTTTCCGCGTCCTGTTCGCCGCGGCACGGGGCGCTCACGCGCACGCAGTTCCTGCTTGGCACCGTTTGTTCACTCACCCTCTACGATACGGTCCGTGACGATGTTTTCCGCGAAGCCTTTGACCGCGTTACCGGTATAGAGCGGATGATGAGCCTTACCATCGCGGACAGCGACATCAGCAGAGTCAACGCCGCGGCGGGCACTCATCCCGCAGCCGTGAGCGGAGAAACCCTTGAGCTTGTGCGCTCGGCCCTGGAGTTTTCGCGGCTTTCCGGCGGGGCTTTCAACGCCGCCGTCGGCCCCCTGGCTGCGCTGTGGGGCATAGGAACCGATCACGCCGCCGTGCCGGCGCGGGAGGATATTGCCGCCGCCCTGCTGCGTACCGATTACACCAAGGTAAGCCTAGACACGGCCGCGGGGACGATTTTTCTGCAGGAACAGGGCATGGCCCTGGATCTGGGGGCAATCGCGAAGGGTTACGCGGCCGACGAGGCGGCGCGCGTTATACGCGAAGCGGGAATAAAGCGCGGTATTATTGACTTTGGCGGAAATATTCTGCTTATCGGGGCGCGGCCGGACGGAAAACCCTGGCGGGTCGGCGTACAGAGTCCCGGCGCGCCGCGGGGGGAGTTTCTGGGCGTCCTCACAGCGAGCGACGCCGCCGTGGTGAGTTCCGGCGTTTACGAACGCTTCTTTACGGGTGAAGACGGGCAGCCTTACCATCACATACTGGACACCGCCACAGGCTTCCCCGTGCGCAACGGCCTTGCCTCCGTTACTGTTGTAACCGGCAGCTCGCGTACCGCCGACGCATTATCCACAACGCTTTTCGCCCTGGGGCTGCAAGCCGGAATGAAGCTGGCCGAAGAAACCGAAGGCGTGCAGGCTCTGTTTGTAACAGACGACAAAAAAGTATACGCCACATCCGGCATGCTCGCCATTTTCCGTCTTACCGACGGAGAGTACACAATGGATACACTAAAATGACGGGGGCCGCCGCGGTAAGCTGCAAGCGCGGTCATTCTTCCCGATTTTGCTTGCCGCGAAGTGTTTTTCCATGATAGGCTTTCCTTATGTTCGCGTACATGCAGGCCGTAAAAACCCGGCTTATACATTATCTTGAAGAATACTTCGCGGCCTTGGGTCCCGGCTTCGGCGCTGTCAACTCCTGGGGGCCGGACGCTCTGGAGCGGCTTCTGGATTATACCGGCGGCGGCAAGATGATACGGGGGGGCCTGGTGAGTTTTACCCACGATATGTACGGAGGTTCTTTTCCTGAGGCCGCCGCAGCCGCGGGCGCCGCCATGGAATTGTTTCAGTCGGCGTTTCTTATCCATGACGATATTATGGACCGGGACGAAACCCGCCGGGGCAAACCCGCCCTGCACGCCGGCTACGCCGCCCTTGCACGGGAAGCCCGGCTTCACGATCCCGCCCATACGGGGGAGGCCCTGGGTATCTGCGCCGGGGACCTCGCCCTGTTTATCGCCTTCGATATTCTTTCCGGCCTGAGGGTAGACGGCGGCGTGAAAAGCCGGCTTTTGTCCCGGTTCTGCCGGGAGCTTGAATATGTGGGCCTCGCCCAGATGGCGGATGTCTACCAGGGAGCATCGGAGAGCGGCCTCGCTCCCGAGAATATTCTTGCCCTGTACCGTTACAAAACAGGGCGCTATACCTTTTCCCTCCCCTTTGCCGCGGGACTTATTCTTGCCGGCCGGGATGAGGCGCTCGTTAATCAGTTTGTCCTTCTGGGAGAAAAAATGGGCGTTCTTTTTCAGATTAAGGACGATGAGCTGGGCCTCTGGGCCGACGAAAAGAAACTGGGAAAACCCGTAGGCTCTGACATAGCTGAAAACAAAAAAACCCTCTACAGGGAAATCCTCTTTAACCGCGCCGGCGGGGACGCGAAAAAAAAACTTGAAACAATCTTCGGAAAACCCCTCCCCGCCCCGGGGGACATAGCCTTTGTCCTTGAGCAGATGCAAGCGCACAATGTCCGCGCCAAAGCGGCGGAAACATCCGCCGCCTTTTACCGGGAAGCGCAGGCCCTCATAGCCGGACTGCCGCCCGGAACCAGCCCCGTCTGGATGCAAAGGCTCAGGGAACTTCTGGATTACAACATGAACCGCGGGAATTAGATCCCGGCGGCTTTATGCGCGGGTAACGGCGCTTAGAGCCTGTTTAATATCTTGTCCCCCCCGGGCGCGCAAGGGATTGAAGCATGCCCAAACAAACGCACGCGCAAGCGTGTTGTGGAGAATGCAGCAACAGGGCAAGAGGCCCTATAAAACCCTTGCCGTATACAAAGGTCGA
>JAISQU010000124.1 GCA_031274005.1 Spirochaetales bacterium | reverse complement strand
TTCGGGGGTTCCGCCGCTGGCGCGGCCGCTTCGCGCCCCTTCAATCCCTTGCGCCCCACGGTCTTTTTGTACTTCGTGCAAATAAATTGTTCATCGTGGGGGTAAGTGCTGTTGCCCTGTGCAGCCTGCCATGATGCGGGTGCACCCGCCATGATGCTTGAAGAGTTTTGGTTTGAATGGTATTCTTTAAGACAGGAATTTCTGATTGAAATTCGCGGGAGGTAAATACATGAAAAGATACAGTCTCTTTGCTTTAGGGCTGATGCTGATCGCGTTGGCGATGGTTTCCTGCGCCTCGGCGCCGGAACCAGTGGAAAGCGAACCCACGCCTGCGCCCGCGCCTGCGCAGCCGGACAGTGTGGCGGCGCCGCCCTCAGTTCCCCGGCCCGATGAGGAATTAAAAAAGGCCGAAGATCTGAAAAAGACCATTGACGAGTACGGCCTGTCTTTCGCCCGTCCGGACGAGTACGGGCAGGCCAACGACGAGCTTGCCGGGGGCAAGGCCGCAATCGACAGCGATAACGCGGGGGCGAAGGCTCTTCTTGACAGCGCGTTCACTCGGTATCAGGGAGTTTTTGACGCCGCCATTGACGCGGGTTCAAAAAACCGCCTGAGCGAAATAGCCGCGGCAAAGGCCCAGGCCGACACTATGAAGGCCGCGCGGGCGGCGGCGGATGAGTACAATCTCGGCGAAAACAAAACCGAAGAGAGCAGGCGCCTTCTTGATGAAAAACAGTACCTTGAGGCCTGGACGGCTTCGGGCGAAGCCCTGGACGCCTACACCCGGAGTTATGAAACCGCGAGGCAGAAGCGCGGTAACGCCGACGGCGAGATAAAGAAAACATCCGCTGTCCAGCAGACGGCGGATAGCCGCATCGACGAGGTCAGCAAGGAAATCGAAGGAGGCGCGGACCAATGAAAAAGTTTACCGTTATATTTTTGATGATACTGTTTGCGATCCCGGCCGGCCTGTTTGCCCAGTACCAGAATCTTCGGGATAATCCTGACTATAAAAAAGGTTTGGAATATCAGGCCCTGGCCCGGCAGGCCTATGACGAGGGGGATTACGACGCGTCGGTAACGCATT
This sequence comes from Spirochaetales bacterium, assembly GCA_031274005.1. GTDB lineage: Bacteria > Spirochaetota > Spirochaetia > DTKZ01 > DTKZ01 > JAISAF01. The sequence goes on along the minus strand of JAISQU010000124.1, from coordinate 7,661 downwards.
CCGCCTCGGCCCAGGAATATTTTCAGAAGGCGAAAGACTACGCGGACATGATGGCCCTGCGCTTTACCGCGAACAGCCTGAAGAACAGGGTTGCCGACCGCTTCCGTTACGCCGTGTCCATCAATGCCGAAAGGGATTATCCGGAGGAGTACGCGTCCGCGCAGGCGGCTTCCAAAACGGCCGACGAGGCTTTTTCAACGGAAGATTACACGGCCAGCATAAACGGATACCGGGCGGTACTGGACATTCTCAGGGATCTGAGCCCTGTTGTTCCCGAACCTTCGGCGGAGCTTGCCAGAGCGGGGGAACTTCGCGCGATCATTTTCGCGTACGGCTTCGACGCGATGCGGCCCGTGGAGACCCGCAGAGGCGACACCGCCGGCGACAGGGGCAAGAGCCTCATCGGCAGTGACAACAGCCAGGCCAGGCTCATGCTGAACGAAGCGATAAAAAACTATCAGCTTGCGATTGACGGGGCTCTTGGCGAGATTGCGGGTAAACGCCGCGCGGAAATCGCCGAGGCGAAAAAACGCGCGGACTCGGTGAACGCCGCCGTTCTTGCGGCCGACGCCTACTCATCTGCGCAGAACAGCGAAAGAAGCGCCGAACAGAATCTGCGCGGCGGCGCCTGGAATAACGCCTGGGATGATTCACAGGCCGCTCTTGACGGTTACAATACCTGCTATACTCTTGCCTCCGCGGACCTCAAACCTGAATATTACACGGTCCGCCTTATTCCCGGCCGCAGGGACTGCCTGTGGCGTATAGCGGAATATTCGTTTGTCTACGGAGACCCCCGGAAGTGGAGACTCCTGTATGACGAGAATAAACATCTTCTTCCGGATCCGGAGAACCCCCGCCTCATTGAGCCGGGTACGCGCCTGCGTATTCCCGCCCTGCCGGATGAGGTACGCGCCGGAGAGTATCAGCCGAACAGGTAAGGCTGAAAAAGGGGAACATAAAAAGAGTCCCCCGCGGGACTCTTGTTTACACTCTCAGCCTGTTGCGCGCAGGGCGGGGCCATTGCCGCAATGGCCCCGCGAGGTTCAAGACGGGGCAAAATTGCGGGTTTCAGGCTTTTATATCGACAACCGCCGGAGCGGGGGGGGCCGGCTGAAAATTCGTACGCGGTTTTTGTTTGCGGACAGCCTGAAGCTGTGCCGCCACGGCGTTTTTTTCTTTGATAAGAAGCTCCCGGCCGCGCAAAGAGGCGGCAAGGACCGCTTCCCGCGCGATTTCGATTTCGCGCAGAAGCTCCGCGGCGTGAGAAGCCTCCGTCATGCGGGCGGCGACACAGCGCTGCAAACCGGCGATTTCCCCGGCTGTACGGGCCTCAAGCCGCGAGTAATCCTCTATGCTCTGCGTCTCCCCGGCTTTGACCGCCGTCTCCATTTTTTTCAGAACAGTCTCGTAGAAATAAAGCCTGTCCTTCAGGGCTGCGGCCAGCTCGGTAAAACTCATATTAGCCCGCTATGTTGACGCCGGAAACCGAAGGGACAGACTGCACCTGGGTATTGGCTATCTGCACCCATGAATCACGGATCTGGGCCATAAAATTCCGCACGATCCGGACGGGTTTCGGGTCTTTTTGGACATTGCCCTCCATCAACTGGCGGTTGAAAAACATATAGAGGGTAAAAAGATTTTTTGCCACCTCTCCGCCCTTGTCAAAGTCCAGGGAGACCGTGAGTTCCGTTATCACATCCTGCGCCTTTGTTAAAGCGTTGTGGATGGCGTCGAGTTTTTTTTGCCGGTCTTCCAGGGCCTGCAAAGCAGTATCAATCTGCTTGAGCGCCTCTTCGTAGAGCATCACAATGAGCTGCCCCTGGCCTGCTGTTTTGATCCGCGCTTCTTTATACGCGGACGAAGGGTTTACGTACATCTTCAATTATATTTTCCTCCCCCACAATATAGCCCATCACGGGTGTTTCGGCAATCCGCTTTACTGCGCATGATCCACCATCTCGGAGACAGGGACAATCTCGTAGCCCCGCGCGAGAAGCTGGTTAATGAGCAGGTCGAGTTTCTGGAACAGGTAATCATCGCGCCGCGAGTCCGCCGCTGCGTCATCCGGCATGCCAAGGCGCATGGAGATGATAGACCCCGGTTTTTTCTGAGCCAGAACGCGCTCCACAAGACCGGCCGCGGGATGATATAACTGGTTGACGCCGGAATCCCCGCGCCGCGGGGCCCAGTCCAGACTGTCAACATCACGGCCTATGTAGCGGTAATTCATCTGCGCCGCGGCCTCTATAACATCGCTGCGAATGAAATAATAGGGAGCGTGCCACAGAAGGGACAGTTCCCTGCCGGTCGCTTTATAGTAGCTGTCCTCATTCCGCGCAAGGCCCTGGCGAATAAAGTCCCTGTCTACCTCAAAACGCGGATCGGTCATATTGAAATAGGTGAAAAACAGAGAACCCGCCTCGTGTCCCGAATCGGCAATTTCCCTCACCGCCTCGGGATTGCGCCGTATAAAGTCTCCGTTAATAAAAAAGGTAGCTCGTATCCTGTAGTCCGCGAGGGTCTCCAGTATGTGCCCAAGCCCCTCCACCGAATCAATGGCGTTAAAGACAAAGGACACCTCCCGCCTGTGCGTCCGGGAACCGTGGGTGAAGTTGTTCATGTCCACCCTTTCAGGGGTATGGGCATCCAGGGATTCGTAGAGCGCGCGGGGTGTGGAAAACAGGGCGTCCGTGCGGGAAGCCCCCAGATCGCGGACCATGATGGTGTTCTTCATGGGGCCTGAGGGCAGAATTTCCGGGAATACGCGGAAGGCCGTCGTGGCGGTGGAAACCGGATCGGCCAGGAATTCCAGCGCGTCGGACCATCCGCCTGTTTCCGGGTTAAAGAGTTTTATCTCACCGCCGGTTTTTATTACAACAGATTCGCCCTGAAAGCCGAACTCTCCGGGTTGTGAAAAACAGATAAAGCGGCTTTCGCCTGTGGCGGCGGAAACGCTGCTGATGAACTGCGGCCCTCCCACGATGAGGTTCGTTCCGGCCCAGACTGCGTCCAGAGGCTGCTCAAAGGGGAACCCGGTATGAGTGCGCCAGAGGCGGTAATCCCGGATTTCAACGGAGCCATTTTTCAGAAGCGCGGCGTAGGATTCGTCCGGGGAAAGGATAAGGCGGCGTATATCCGTATCCGGTGTTTTGGCAAAGGAGCTTGTCTTCTCCGCGAGGTCCAGGCGGTAGACCGCCGTGCGCCGTTCCCCCTTTTCCATCCACACGGTCAGAAAGGTAACGATATTGTTTTTCCCCCACAGCAGGGTGTCCAGGCGGATTGTCCGCGGCAGGTACAGGTAGGGGAGCGAAAGGCTCTCCCCCCCCAGGTAGTCGTCTTTCAGAAGCGTATACAGAAAGATGTTCCGTCCGTCGACGCAGAGGATCATGTGCCCGCCGTCGGGCGATACCCAGAAGCGGTCAAAGTTCGGGTCAAAGGTAAAAGGAATTTTCCCGACAATTTCACCCTGCCTGATCAGGCTCTGGTAAAGGGTTCGGGTAAAAATTTCCGCCCGCCTGATTTTATAGACAAGCGAGCCGGATACAAGAAAAAGCTCGCCGTTTCCGCCCCATTTCGCGCAGGAAATCTCCCCGTCGCCCAGGCGGCGGAAGTTTTCCGCAAGAGTCTTCCCGGCAAAGAGGTATTCTATGGAAAAATAGTACAGGCCCCGGTCTTTTGCGTAGACAAGAAACTGCGAATCGGGCGACCATTCGGCCCTGGGCCCGTCAAGGGATATATCGACGCGGGGGGAAACACTGTGGGTCCGGCCGGAGTAACTGTCAAAAAGAAGCAGTTCGCCGTACGCGGGGCTTGTTTCAGAGGTGTAGAGGATGAACCTTCCGTCGGGCGATGTCAGCACAGACGGCAGTTTGCCGTTGCGTACTTCCGTACCGGTCAAAAAAGACGGAAAGTTCGCCAGAGGCGTGACAGAGGAGAAATCCGTATCCGTACGGAAGACCCCGAAACGGTTTTGAATCTGCAGCCCCCCCGTGCCCGGCAGGAAACTCAAATCTTCAGGGAAAAAGGTCAGGGGCTTTTTTTCGCCGGATTCGAGATCCGCCAAGAAAAGCGTTTTATAAGCCGGGTGGCCGCGGCCTTCGGCGAGAGCCTGAAAAAGAAGCTTGTTTTTTTTAGAAACAGTAAGATCGGTAAAGCTAACCTCGCCAAAAAGAGCGGCCGCCGCCCATGCAAGGAAGACAGATACCGCACAGAGTTTTTTCAATGCCGTAATTCCCATTATATAAGGGAATCGGCATAATGCGGGCAAAATTAAAGCCGCTTGAGGAGGAAATCGTCCAACTCTTTTTCCAGGGTGTCCAGAGTCAGGAGGCAGGTATCCAGACGGCTCAGGGATGTTTTAGCCGCGATCCGGGTCAATTCCTCAAAAGCGGGGCCGATGATCTGCTCCGCCGAGATCTTTTCCGCCAGTTCCTGCCCGCACCAGGGGCAGAACAAAAAACCCTTTTCGAGAAGCCCCCCGCAATGAAGGCAAAATCTGACTGATCCCATACTTGCAGTATACTCATTACCGGATGGAATTTCAAGGAGCCGCCATGCGGTGGGTGCACCAATTTTTTCCGTGCGCCTTTTTTGCTTCGCAAAAAATCGGGCTTTCCGCTTCAATCTTTTGGCTGTGCCAAAAGGATTTACGCTGCAATCCCTGGCGCGACCCAGGGGCTTCCGGTGATTTTGCACGGAAAAAATTGGTGCACCGCCATGCGGTTCGCATAGGCGAACCGCATGGCGGCCTCGGAAATTGCGGTGAATGTTACCAGATCACTTCAGGCTGAAAAACACAGGCTCGTGGTTAAAACGCAATCGCGAAGCGATTGCACTGCCGGTTATGCCCCATCCGCAATTTCCGTGAAAGCGTGCCCGCCGCAGGCGGGGGAAATCGCCGCGCTATCCCGTTCTACTCCACGCCGCCTATGACGCGCCGCGCTTTGCTGCCGTCCTGGGGGCCGACGATTCCGCGGTGTTCCATGATTTCTACCATGCGGGCGGCGCGGTTGTAGCCGATTTTCAGCCGCCGCTGCAGGTACGATGCCGAAGCCTTGCCCGCGGTGGTTACGATTTCTATGGCCTTCTCCAGAAGCGGGTCTTCTCCGTCTTCCTCAAAGAAGTCTTCGCCGTCATCATCTTCTATAAATATTTCGTCGTCAATGTAATCCGGCTCACCCAGGGTTTTGACATAGGCCACAACTCTTTCGACTTCTTCCTCCGCGAGGTAAGCGCCCTGAAGCCGCGCCGGCACGGGGTTCTTGACCGGTACGAAAAGCATGTCGCCCTGGCCCAGAAGTTTTTCCGCGCCCACGGCGTCAATGATGATGCGGGAGTCGAATTTCCCCGCGACCTTGAAGGCGATGCGTGAAGGGATGTTGGCCTTGATAAGCCCCGTAATGACATCAATTGAAGGCCGCTGCGTGGCAAGGATAAGATGAATGCCCACAGCGCGGCTCATGGCGGCAAGGCGGGCCAGGGTTGATTCCAGTTCCTTGCCCGTTGTTGCCATAAGGTCCGCGAACTCATCTATGATGATGACTATGTAGGGCAGGGGCGTCGTGGCGAGTTTTTCCAGTTTAATTCTGTGGTTAAACGAGCGTATGTCCCGGGCGCCGGCCTTGTCCAGAAGGTCGTAACGCTGCTCCATTTCGCTTATCGCATACTGCAAAGCCTGAAAAGCTTTCTTGGGTTCCGTGATGACCTGCGTCAAAAGATGGGGAACATCGTTGTAGAACTTCAGTTCCACGATTTTGGGATCTATCAGGATGAGTTTAACTTCCTCCGGCGGCCTATTGTACAGAATCGAACAGATAATGGAATTAACGCACACCGATTTTCCCGAACCTGTTGTTCCTGCGATAAGAAGATGAGGCGTATCAACAAGATCGATGATTTGGGCCTCGCCGGTTATGTCCTTTCCTATGGCAAGGGGGATTTCCATTTTTTTTGTGGAAAATTTCTCCGCGTTGATAAGCTCCGCGAACGATACTATTGCCCTGTTTTTGTTGGGTATCTCTATGCCTACCGCGTGCTTGCCCGGAATGGGGGCGACGATGCGGACGCTGGAAGCGGCGAGGCGCAGGGCTATATTGTCCGCAAGGTTTGTTATTTTTGAAAGTTTAACGCCGGGTTCGGGGAGGATTTCAAACATGGTGATGACCGGCCCCTTGCGTATGCCCACCACCTCGGCCTGAATTTTAAACTCTTCCAGAGTCGCCCGCAGCAGGTCTCCGGCCCGCCGGGTTTCCTCGTCTATTTCCCAGTATTTGACGCCGGCGTACTCCGCCAGAATACCCTCAACGGGAACGTAATATTTTTTCCGCCGTTTTTTTTCGGGAACGGTTTTCCGTTTTTGCTCAGCGGGCTGCGGACCGGTTTCGCGCTCTTCCTCCGCGGGGCAGGCGGCCTCCGGTTCGGCCTCGTAAGCGGCGGGATCCTCTTCGCCGGCGTCTATTTCGATACAAGTTTCCGGTTCGCTGTACTCCTCACCGCCGCCGGGGTAATCGCCTTCGCCCTCCTCATCGTCCCCGCCGTCAGCGGGGAGGGCCTCTTCGTCACCTCTACGCAGGCCGGTAAGCGGCGCGAGCTCTATCATTTTGCCGCGGGTAAATTTTACAGTCAGCTCTTCTTCCGGATCGTCCTGCTGCGGAGACTCAGGCCACGGGGAGAGTTCCCCGCCGCCCGCATCAGAGGGAGGCGTTTCGCCGTCTGCGCCGGAAAACTCCGCCTCAGGCGGCTGCGGGCGCTTTGCCAGCAGGGAATCTTTTTCCAGAAGAGGAAGAAACGCGCGGCCTTCGACGGTATCTGCCGGGGCCTGAGCGGCCGCCTCCCCGGGGCTTTCAAGGAGGAGGGGTGTTTTTTCACCGGAGCAGTAAAAACGCCGGCGCAGGCGGAAAGCGAACCGGGGAAGCAGCGTCAGTTCCAGAAGGACGAACAGGGCCGTCAGTATAGCGCCGCCTGTGCCTGAAAAAGAGCGGACAAAAAAAGCCGTGACCGGCGATTCGGGCGTCCTGAAATCCGTAAAAAGCCTTAAAGAGATACTCAGGGTAAAGAAGGGCAGAATCAGATAATTCAAAAGAATAAGGCGGTCAAGGCGGAAGGGCGTTTTAAGAAGAAGAAAGGCGCAGAACCAAAAGTACAGGGGAATGAAAAAGGCCGCGCAGTGAAAACTGCTGAAGAGAAAATTCCCGGGAAGCCGCAGGAACACGCCGCCGCCGGAGCGCTCCGGCAGGAAGGCCAGGATAAGGCCCGCGAAACACGCGGTTCCGGTGAGACTCAAAACCGCCGCGAGGATGGTAGAAAATTTACGAAATTTCATATATTTCTTTCATTATCGGCCACAAGGTGGCCGGTTGCGATAGGAAATTTATGGTATTGCCGCTCGCGCGGCGACGCAATCGGCCGCTTTGCGGCCGGTTGCGATAGGAAATTTAACCGCAGAGAGCGCGGAGGACGCAGAGAACAGGCTCGAAAAAGCGGAAAATGGCCTTTTTACTGTTCATTTCTTCTTTTCCTCTGCGATCTCAGCGTGCTCTAAACTTGACCCACAAATAAGCATGCGGAATATAAACCGCGAAGTCGAAAAAGTCGAAAAAGGGAAGAAAAAGAAGGAAAAACCGTGGTATTTCCTGTTTTTATCTCAAATCTTACAA
>JAISQU010000060.1 GCA_031274005.1 Spirochaetales bacterium | reverse complement strand
AAGGACACGAAGGTACACAAAGGGGAAGATAAAGAGGAAAACCACGAAGTCAAATAAGGCGAAAAAGTTAAAGAGAAGATTGAGAGAAGAATTTTCTGTGGACCACACGAACGGATTACCGTCATTCTGTGCGCCCGTAATCCGTCATTCCGGCGCTTGACGCCGGAATCTGTACCGCTTTGCCAGCAACAGTTTTTTATAGCTGCATGCAGTACAAATCCCGGCATACGCCGGGATGACGATTCCTCTTCTTCCCTCTGAATCCTTACTTCTTCGACTTATTTGACTTAGCGGTTAAAAATTCTTCTCTCCGTCTTCGTCTGTGTCCGTGAGGTCGGTGGTTAAAAATTCTTCCCCCTTTATCTTCTGTCGGCCCTCCGGCCTTTGTATACGACAGGGACTTTTAGGGCCTCTTGCCCGGAAGCCTTGTTATCATCAACACGCTCACGCGTGCGTCTGCCCGGGCATGTATGGTCAGTGGTTTTCTTCATCCGCAATTTCAATGTTGACTGCGTACTGGCGCGGGACGGTTTCATTTTAGCTGTACACCAGGTTGGGCAGCCACATTACCACACCGGGGATAAAAATCAAAACAAGGTCCAGCGCTATCACCGCCGCGTAAAACGGAAAGGTCTGTTTGAAATAGACCTCCACGGGGCAATCCAGAATATCGCAGACTATGTAGAGCGCCGTCCCGACCGGAGGGGTCATACAGCCCATAGTAACAACAGTCATCATGATGATGCCGAAATGTACCGGGTCTACCCCCATTTCTATCAACACGGGCAGGAAGATCGGGGTAAGCAGAAGAGTGTTGACATTGCTGTCGATAAACATTCCCGCAATTACGAGGAACAGCACAATGAAAATCATCAGTATGCTCGGATTCGACGTAATCCCGAAAAGAAGGGAGCCGAGCATTGCCGGCGTGTTCTCGTCGGTCAGGGCAAAACCGAAAATTCCGGACAGCGCGATGATAAGAAGAATGCCGCCGTTGTCGATGAATGAATCTTTCAGCGCCGCGCGGAAACTCTTGAAGGTCAGTTCCTTGTACACAAAGACTCCGATGATCAGGGCGTATACCACGGCGAAAGCCCCCGCCTCTGTAGGAGTGAAAAACCCGAAACGTATGCCTACGATGAGGATCAAGGGAAAAATGAGAGCCCAGATTGACGCCCGCAGTTCGGTAAGTATTTCTCTCGCGGCGGGAGCTTTAACATCCTTTGACGGAATATCATAATGACCGCGCTTCGCGGTGACGGATACTGTAATCATAAGGACGCTCATCATCAGGATGCCGGGCACGATGCCGGCCACAAAGAGTTTTCCTATGGATACGTTCCCGATAAAGCCGTAGAGAATCAGTCCCAGGGACGGGGGAATTGTCGCGGTAATCAGCGAAGTAAGACAGATTACCCCGCCGGCGTAACCCCGCGGGTAGCCGCGCTTTATCATCTCCGGCCCCAGGATACGGGCCTCCATGGAAGCGTCCGCCACCGCCGAACCCGAAATGCCCCCCATCAGCGTGGAAAGTACCACCGAAACCTGGGCTATGCCGCCGGCCATGCGGCAGGTCAGGAGCCGTGAAAAACTGATAAGGTGCCGGGTAATGCCGGTCCTGTTCATCAGATTTCCCGCCAGAATGAAGAACGGCACCGCGAGGAAAGCGATGGACTGGGTCTGGGCGACAACGCGCTGGGCGGCGACATTCATCGAATATTCAGGGTGCTGAAAAAACCACGCCGTACCTGCCAAGCCAATCACAAAGGCGATAGGCGTATTTATCAGCAGTAAAATAAAAAAGACAGCGATCATTATGGTCATGGTGTTTCCGTCCTCCCCGCTATTTCACCGGCGGAACCATCCGGATCAAGACCGGTAAATTCCTCGCCGACGATATCCGGATTGTCTTTTCTTACGTTATAGCTGTCGTCCTTGAAGCGGCGGGCAACTTTGGCGCCCTTGAGTATAGCGGTAAGAATCATCAGACAGCAGCTAACCGGAAAACTCAAGGTTACCCAGCCGTAGGAAATAGGCAGACTGTTGAAGGCGCGCTTCCAGTTTTTGTTTGCCATCGCGAAACCGGACCACATGAACAGAAGCAGCGCCCCGATTATGATGATATATACGATAATTTGAAAAAGCTTTTGCCACTTTGCCGGAAGTTTGGACATGAGTATATCCATCCCGACCAGGCGCGAATACCGCAGGGCGACATCCGCGCCGAGCAGGGCCGCCCAACTGAAAAGAAGCAGGCTGATGTCATCGGAGGTGATAATGGGATGATCGAGAAACCTCAGCACCGCGTTCAGAAAAGTCAGGCCCACTATCGTTGTCAGGCAGGCCCCTACAATGATTTCCTCGATACGGCAATAAATCCGGTAGCCTTTTTGAAACATTGCCCCTCCTGTAAGACTGTCGCGCTCCGCTTAAAAACTTGTGTCCCTTGAGCCGGTTCCAAAATTAAACCATTTTTTGAAACCCGTGGGGCGCGAGGGATTGGAGGGGCGCGAAGCGGCCGCGCCAGCGGCGGAACCCCCGGAAAGCCCGGTTTTTGCGAAGCAAAAATGCGCACGGATGATTACGGTTTTCATTTTGGAACCAACTCCCTTAAAAGAAACTCAAAGCGCCCCGGCGCAGGGCCGGGGGCCTTGGGTTATTCAAGCGTTTTAGATGCCAAGCTGTTTGTAAAGTTCCGTGCGGAGGACTTCATAATCCGCCCCGCCGGTAGTCGCCTTGTCCGCGTAGAGATGGGCTGTGGCGGCCTTGAAAGCATCCCGGTCAGGATTCTCCTCAACCGCTACGCCGAATGAGTCGCGCATCTCGTCCAGATATTTCTTTTCGTATTCAATGACGATAGTCTGGTTGTCCTTGTATGTCTTGACGGCGGTCTCGCTCAACTGGGTCTGCTGTTCCTTGCTCAGGGAATCATACCAGGCCGAACCGCAAACGATGGAACCGGTAAGCAGGAAATGGCGGGAAAGACTGATATTCTTGCAGACCTCGTAGAACTTGGAAGAATAAACGGTGGGAAGCTGCCATTCGCCGCCGTCAATCACTTTGGTGGAGATGGCGTTGTAACATTCGTTCTGGTTCATCGGGGTCGCGATAGCGCCCATGGCGTTTACCGAATTGATGGCAATGGGATTACCCATGGTGCGAATCTTCAAACCTTTCAGATCCGCCGGTTTTTTGATGGGCTTATTGGTTACCCAATTCCGCCAGCCGGTAAGGCAGTTGTTGGTCAACAGTATCAGCCCCTGGCCGCGGAGTTTTTCCGTCCAGTCCTTGTAGAGAGGAGTGTCCATGAGGTTATCCAACTGAGAATAATCGCTCAGAAGGAAAGGCATCATGAGCACGCCGAATTCGGGTACATACGCGGCCAGACGCGAAGGGTCTGAGGCGGCGATAACCGGAGCGCCGTCCATCGCCTGCTCGGTTACATCGTCGGTACTTCCCATTTCGGAAGAAACCTTCGCTACGACATCCCATCCTCCCAAATCGTTCAGGCGTTTGGCAAACTCCTCATGCGCCATGGACTGGGTGTCCCCGACGCCGTTGGTACCGCAGATAGTCAGTTTTGTCAAAGCCGCAGGGGCCGCCGCAGCAGCAGGCGCCGCCTCTTTTCCGCCGCACGCCGCGAGCATGGACAAGGCCAGCATAGCGGCTACTGTTAGCCCGATAATTCGTCTTGATTTCATTCCGATTTCCCCCTTAAAAGAAATACTTTCCAAAAATTGACATTTCAACATACTACACTTTAAACCATTTTTTTTACATATTCAATACCGGAATTTTACAATTCTTGAGTAAACCCCGGCCGGTCAGGTCTTCCGGTTTTATCACATCATTATATCCCTCAGCATATCGCGCTCCTGCCTGGCCTCAGGCGTGCATACCTTATTTACTCTAAAATATGCCGATGAGAAATTGAGCCGCAGAGAAAAGCATATCATATTTTTTCCCTGCTCCGCGGTATCTTCATTTAATTATAATTAGGTAATAGGGGGAGGACGGTTCCGTGATTGCGGGGGAGTCCCCGCTGTTACCTCCTCTCACTATTCAGAAAATAGTGACACAGGAACAGCCATATCGCCGCCGCGTGTTTCCGGTATTTTATCATTTTTTTCCGGCAGTGGCGCCCATGTATGGCTGAATTTTTTGCGGAAGATATAGATAGAAATGTAATTAAAATACTGTTCCCGCCGATATATATAAAATATCACCACATGAGAGGAGAGTAGAATGCCAACAGCAAAAAAACCAGCGGCAAAGAAACCCGCCGCCAAGAAACCGGCGGACAAAAAACCTGCAGCCAAGAAACCGGCTGCAAAAAAGCCTGCAAAGAAGAGCTAACGCGAAGCGCCCTGTAAGGGCGCTTTTTTTTACGCGCGCGTCCGCCGCCCGCCTTACAATACCGCCTTTTCCGCGACTTTCTCCGTTATGAACCTGATAAACTCATCCAGCGCCATGGCGCTTATCTGCTCGCCCGCGCGGGTGCGGATGGAGACGGCGCCGGCCGCCTGTTCGTTGCCGCCCACAACAAGCATGTAGGGAATCTTCTGAGCCTGAGCCGCACGGATTTTGGCGTTCATGCGGCTGTCCGAAAGGTCCGCGCCGGCGCTGAAACCCGCTGTTGTGATTTTGCGGGCGCAGTCCGAGGCGTAATCGTTAAAGGCCGGCGCCACGGGAATCACAAGCGCCTGCACGGGCGCGAGCCACACGGGGAAAGCGCCGCCGTAGTGTTCCGTCAGAACGCCGAAAAAGCGCTCCAGCGAACCCAGAAGGGCGCGGTGCACCATAAAGGGACGCTTCTCTTTGCCGTCCGAGTCAACAAAACTCATGTTAAAACGCGCGGGCTCGTTGAAGTCAAACTGAATCGTGGTCATCTGCCATTCACGCCCCAGGGCGTCTTTTATTTTCAGGTCAATTTTGGGGCCGTAGAAAGCGCCGCCGCCCTCGTCCATTTCAAAGTCCAGCCCTTCGGCCTGAATCGCTTTTTTCAGCGACTCTGTCGCGAGGTTCCAGTCCGCCTCATCGCCCACCGAACTTTTGGGCCGCGTGGCAAGATAGGCCTTGATGTCGCTGAAACCGAAGTCCTTCCAGATACGCAGGGAAAAGCGCAGCACTTCAAGGATTTCGCTCTCGATCTGGCCGGGTGAACAAAAAATGTGGGCGTCATCCTGGGTAAAGCCGCGCACACGCAAAAGCCCGTGCAGAACGCCGGAACGCTCGTAACGGTACACCGTACCCAGCTCCGCCCAGCGCAGAGGCAGATCACGGTAAGAGCGGTTTGTTGTCTGGTAAATCAGAATATGAAAGGGGCAGTTCATGGGTTTCAGGTAATAATCCTGATTATCAATTTCCATGGGAGCGTACATATTTTCCTTATAGTGTCCCAGGTGGCCCGAAGTCTCCCACAGCCACGAACGGCCGATGTGCGGCGTATACAAAAGCTCGTAGCCGCTGCGCCGGTGCTGGCCGCGCCAGTAGTCTTCAATGGTCTGCCGGATGCGCCCTCCCATGGGATGCCAGTAAATGAGTCCCGGACCGGCCTCTTCGTGAACAGAAAAAAGATCAAGCTCTTTTCCCAAACGGCGGTGATCGCGTTTTTCTATTTCCTCCAGCCGGGTCAAATAGTCTTTCAGATCCTGCTCCGAGAGCCAGGCCGTGCCGTAGATACGCTGGAGCATTTTATTTTTCTCGTCGCCCCGCCAATAGGCGCCGGCGATATTCAAAAGTTTAAAAGCGCCGGGGTTGAGTTCTTTCGCCGACTGCACGTGAGGGCCGCGGCACAGGTCTGTAAAATTGCCCGAGGTATAAAGGCTGACATCTTCGCCCTCCGGAATGGCCTCAAGAAGTTCCAGCTTATAAGGCTGCCCCGCAAAACGGGAACGCGCCTCTTCGCGTGAAACAATCTCGCGCCGGAAAGGCGTCCCCTCCCTGATAATAGAACGCATATTGTCTTCTATGGTTTTCAGATCCTCATTCGTGAGGTTCCGCGGCAGGTCAAAGTCATAATAAAAGCCGTTTTCTATAGCCGGCCCAATGGCGATTTTCGCATCCGGAAAAAGCCGCAGCACCGCCTCGGCCATAATGTGAGATGTGGAATGTCGCGCCACATCGAGTTTTTCGTTTTTCTGTTCCATACAGTAGAGTAGAAAAAGTAGAAAGGATTGTCAAGGCCAGCCGACAAGCGCCCAGCAATTCCAAATTTAAACTCATGGTAAACTAAACACAAAGACCGGGGCGATAAAAAAAGCTCTCTCTAG
>JAISQU010000014.1 GCA_031274005.1 Spirochaetales bacterium | reverse complement strand
CTTCTTTTTTTGGCGGTTTCCGTATGGGCGGGCGGAGGCAAAGAAGAGGCGGCGCCGGCGGCCAAACCACAGGAACAGGCCTCGCCGGCGGCCAAGCCCCAGGAACAGGTTTTGTCGGGGAAGAAAATCATCGTCGCGGACGCGAACTCGCCCCACCACCTTAACCTGTACGTGGCTTACGAAAAGGGCCTTTTTACCCAGCGGGGCCTGACAGTGGAAATCCAGCAGACCGCGGGAGGGGTCGCGGCGGTTGTGGGCGGCGAGGCGGACATAGTTTTTAACTGCCCCACCGGGGTTATTACGCCCATAGCAAAGGGGCAGAGCATAACCATTATAAGTCAGGTAAAAATTCCCTGCACCTCGGTTCTGGTTGTGCCGGTAGGGACAGCCATTAAAAACCCCGGCGACATCAAGGGCTTGCAGATAGCGGGTCTGTCCAATACCTGCTGCGCGGTTATAGCTATACGTGACACCCTGCGCGGTCAGTATAACACAGAGTTCGAACTTGTTACCCTGGCGCCCGGCGCTGCTTTGGCGGCTCTTGAGGCGGGTCAGGTAAAGGGGGCCATACTGGAAGAGCCTTTTGTCGCCCAGGCCCTGCTTATCAACGACGCCGGCGGCAAGCCCAAATACAAGACCATCTTTGACGGGCATTCGGACGCCAACGGCGACGGCAAAACCGACGCCAACCTCGCGGGCGAGAATCCCCCCTGCCGGACGATCAACGCCAATACCACGTTCATCAAAGAACGGCTGGGCGACGCGAAGGTTTTTCTTGAAGCCATTGAGGAAGCCAACAAAATCATACTGGCGGGCCCTTCGGCGCCGGAGATTGTCGCCATTGCCAAAAAATATGTAAGCGTTCCGGAGCAGGCTATCATCAACAGTAACCCCAAGCTCGGTTTTACGACAAAGCTGGACACCGCGGGACTCAAGGGTTACGCCCAGGCTCTGGTTAACCAGAAAACAATAGACTCCAATCCCGGCGACGCCCTGTTCGCGCCTGAGTTTAAGGGAATCACCTGGTAAGAGGGAGGAGAGAAAAGTGAGGGGGAAAAAGATGAGCGGGAAGCGGCGGGAGAAAAGAGACTTTTTATTTTTAAGTTTTTCCGATCTTCCTTTTGTAACTGCTCCTTACTCCCTTCTCACTGCTCGCTAAATAAAACTATGGCTGAAACATACGAAACCAGGGGGCTGCGGCGGGTTTTTCTGGAGCTGTGGGGGTTTATCAAAAATTCGGTGGGGAATTTTTTCTCCCTTGAATTCCTTTCCCTGTTTATACCGCTGCTCCTGCTGTGGGAATTTCTCCCGCGCTGGAATATTTTGCCCGAAAGCCTTGTTCCGTCTTTAAGCACAGTGGCGGAGAAGTTTTGGGACATGCTGCTGCACCGGGATCTGGTTTTTCATATTGCCTACAGTATGAGCCGTTTTTTTACGGCCTTTATTATCGCGGTAGTCCTGGCTGTTCCCATAGGTCTTTTGATGGGCTGGAACCTCAAAATCAGGGCCTACCTTTTGCCCCTGTGGCAGCTTCTTTCCCCCATTCCGCCGCCGGCCTGGGTTCCCATTACCATTATCTTTTTCGGCATAGGGTTCAGGATGCATACTTTTTTGATGTTTATCGGGATTTTTTACCCTGTGCTGTTTAATACCTATCAGGGGATTAAGGATACGGATCCCCGGTATCTGGCTTCCGCGCGGGTTTTCGGGGCAAGCGAATTTACCCTGCTGAGGAAAATTTACTTTTGGCACGCCTTTGGCTCGATTATTATGAGCCTGAAAACCGGCGTCGCCATGGGGCTGGTCATGCTTCTGATAGGCGAGTCCTACGGAGGCAGGGCCGGCATAGGCTATCTTCTGGGGCAGGCGAAGGACTATTTTGTGATTCCCGAAATGGTTGTGTGCATGGCCATTCTGGGTTTTATAGGATGGTTTCTTATCGAAGTGCTTAAATATGTGGAAATAAAACTCGCGGTGTGGAAAGTAGGACGCTGATGATCGAAGCCAGGAGCATAACAAAATTTTTCTCTGTGGTAAACGAAAAAGGGCTTGCCGAAGGGCTTACGGCGGTGCTGAATGTTTCTCTTACCATTCCGGACGGAAAGATATTTTCCCTCCTGGGGCCTTCCGGCTGCGGAAAATCGACGTTTCTGGAAATTCTCGCGGGCCTCCAGGCCCCCACGGACGGCGAAATCCGCATAGACGGCTCGCGTGTTCTGGAACCCCTGCCTTCCACCCGAAAGGAAATGGAAGCGTATAAACGCAGATACCGTTTTATATCGCCTGTGGCAAACGGCGTTTTCCGCGACCATCCCAAGCACGATATAGCCATGATTTTTCAGGATTACGCGGTGTTTCCCTGGATGACGGCTATTCAAAATGTGAATTTCGCGCTAAAATTGCATAAGATACCCCGGGCGCAGAGGAATGAACGGGCGCGGTTTTTCCTTAACCGGGTAGGGCTTGCGGGGGTGGAGCATAAATATCCTTCCCAGCTTTCGGGCGGTATGCGCCAGCGCCTTGCCCTGGCCCGTGCGCTTTCGGTGGAGCCGAAGATTATCCTGATGGATGAACCCTTCGCGGCGGTGGACGCTCTTACGCGGGAGAGGCTGCAGGATGATCTGCTTAAAATATGGGGAGAAACGGGGGTTATTATTGTGATGGTAACTCACGACGCGCCGGAAGCGGTGTATCTTTCGGATGAGGTTGTAATTTTTTCGCCCGGTCCCGGAACTATCCGCAACCGGATTTCTATAGATATTCCGCGGCCGCGGCGGCGCAGCGATCCGGAAATTATCGAAATTCAGGACAGGATTTTTGCCATGCTCCAATACGACCTGGATCAGGAAAGTGAGTATTCAATATGACGGAAAAAAATTTAAACGACGCTCCGGGCAATTGTCGCGGAAAGATTTATGACACTATTATCGCGGCGCGGGGAAACACCCCGCTGGTGCGCCTGTCCAAACTCGGAAAAAATCTGCCCGGCTTTATTCTTGCCAAGGTGGAGTCCTTTAACCCCATGAACAGCGTGAAATGCCGCATCGGGGCCGCCATGCTTGACGCGGCGGCGGCGGAGGGGAAACTCCAGCCCGGCGGAACGGTTATTGAGCCTACCTCCGGAAACACCGGCATAGGGCTGGCCTTTGCCTGCGCCGCGCGGGGCTACAAGCTGATTCTTACCATGCCCGAAACCATGTCGGTGGAGCGGCGCAAGCTGGCCCAGATGCTGGGGGCCGACGTTGTTCTTACCGTGGGCAAGGACGGCATGAACGGCGCGGTGCGCAAGGCGAAGGAACTTCACAGCCAGATTCCGGGGAGTTATATCCCCTTGCAGTTTGAGAATCCCGCGAACCCCCAGGCCCACCGGCTGACCACCGCGGAAGAAATTTGGGCGGATACCAACGGCGAAGTGGACATCTTTGTCGCCGGGGTGGGTACGGGCGGCACCATTACGGGCGTAGGCGAAGTTCTCAAGGCCCGGAAGCCGGAGGCGCGCGTTGTGGCGGTAGAACCCGACGCGTCCCCTGTTTTGTCCGGGGGAAGGCCGGGGCCTCACCGGATTCAGGGCATAGGCGCGGGGTTTGTTCCCAAGGTATTTAACCGTTCAATTGTTGATGAAATTGTGCGGGTAACAAACGAGGACGCCTTTACCACGGCCCGCAGGGTTGCCCGCGTTGAGGGTATACTTGTGGGCATATCCGCCGGCGCGGCGGTCTGGGCTGCCCTGCAAATTGCCGCCCGCATAGAAAATAACAATAAAAATATTGTGGTTATGCTCCCCGATTCGGGGGAACGCTACCTTTCGACCCAGCTTTCCGATATTGAAGGATTGCCTCCCGATGATGAGCGCTCTTAAAACAGGTATCCTGATTCTTCTTTGCGGAGGCTTCGCGGCCTGCGCCGCACGGGAGGCCGGCGAGCTTGAGCAGCCGCCCATTATTACCTCGGCCACCTACCAGCATACCCTCTACACAGGCAAACCCCAGCCCATTGAGGCAGAGGCGGCCCGGCCCGGCGCTCCTCCTTTTATAATTACCTATTTTCCCGGTAAAGACGCCCTGGAGCGGAACGAAGGGGGAAGCGGGGACGCGCCTTCCGCCGTAGGGGCATATTACGCCCGGATTGAGCGCCCTTCGGGAAACGGTTACGCCGCGGGCCCGGATGTCGCCGTGGAATATTACATACAAAAGGCTTTCGTTACCATACAGGCGGAGGAAAAACAGCGGGCCCTGTATGACGGCAGTCCCAAAAGCGTTGCCGCCGGCGCGGACGCTCCCGTTCCCCTTGTTATTACCTATTACCCCACGGCGCAAAAGTCCGGCCCGGGACTCGGCGGCCCGCCCATCGAAGCGGGCGTATACCATGTAACAATATCCTGGCCCGGCGACGACAATTACCGGCCGGCCTCAAAAGATGTGGAGTTTGCTATTGTTAATAATAATTGAGCCGGTTCCAAAATGAAACCATTTTTTGAAACCCGTGGGGCGCAAGGGGATTGAAGGGGCGCGAGCGACCGTCTTGTGTAAAGACGCTTACAAAATTGCTTTGCAATTTTTCAGGTCTGCGTTTTACGGCTTGGTTAGTCCGTGAGGCGGAACCCCCGGAAAGCCCGGTTTTTGCATGCCCTGGTAAACGCACGCGAAGCGTGTTTATGAATAACAGCAACAGGGCAAGAGGCCCTAAAAAGCCCCGGCGTATACAAATGCTAT
>JAISQU010000363.1 GCA_031274005.1 Spirochaetales bacterium | reverse complement strand
GGCATAACCGGCACGGCAATTGCTGCGCAATCGCGTTATATTCACCAGCCTTGGTGACAACCGTGAAGGACACTGGTGACTTTCACCGCAATCTCCGGGGCCCAGATGCGGTTCGCCTATGCGAACCGCATCTGGGCTCACTACCAACTTCTCTCTATTTGTGATAGAATCTTTCGCTCATGAACCCTGCGGAAAAATCCCTTATTGTACAGCGCGACAGCACTCTGCTTCTGGATGTGCATTCCGCTTCATACGACGAAGCCCGCGCCGCCATTTCGCCTTTCGCGGAACTGGAAAAGTCGCCGGAGCATATGCATACCTACCGCATAAGCCCCCTGTCCCTGTGGAACGCGGCTTCGGCCGGTTTGGACGCGCCGGCCATCACCGCCGCGCTGGCCGGCCACTCCCGCTACCCCGTGCCGGAAAATGTCGCCGCGAACATACGCGAGATACTCTCGCGCTACGGAAAAATCCGTCTTGTATCGGCCGGCGGCAAAGACGGGATGGATATGCTCAAACTGGAAATAAACGATCCCGCGCTGGCGGCGGAAGTCCGGGCAAACCGGAAGCTCGCGAAATATCTGCGCTTCACCGAAGACGCCATTCTTCTGGCGCTGACGGACAGGGGCACAATCAAGCAGGAGCTTATCCGCATAGGATACCCCGTGCAGGACGAAGCGCCCCTCTGCGGGGGAGAACCCCTGCCTTTCAGTTTTCGGGAAAGCACCGCCGCGGGCAGGGCGTTTTCCATCAGGGATTATCAGCGCGAGGCCGCCTCCGCCCTTGTCGCGGACAAAAGACCGGGGACGGGTTTTGGCGTCGTTGTGCTGCCCTGCGGAGCGGGAAAGACCATTGTGGGCATGGCGGCCATGGAGCTGCTGAAAACGAACACCCTTATCCTGACGACGAACATAGCGGCGGTGCATCAGTGGATGGATGAGCTTCTGGATAAAACGACCCTGCCGCCCGATACCATAGGCGAATACTCCGGCGAGGCAAAGATCATCCGACCCGTAACGGTTGCCACATATCAGATATTGGTATGGCGGCCCGCGAAAGAAGCGGTTTTTCCCCACTTCCGGCTGTTCCGGGAACGCGGCTGGGGGCTTATCATTTATGACGAGGTTCACCTTCTGCCCGCGCCCATGTTTCGCGTTACGGCGGAGATTCAGGGTGTGCGCCGTCTGGGACTTACGGCGACTCTGGTACGCGAAGACGGCAGGGAAGAGGATGTTTTTTCCCTTGTCGGCCCCAAGCGTTACGATGTGCCCTGGAAAGAACTGGAGGCAAAGGGCTGGATTGCCCAGGCAACCTGCGTGGAGATACGGCTTGACCTGCCGGAAGCCCTTAAAATTCCCTATGCCGTCGCGGATAAACGCGGCAAATTCCGCATAGCCTGTGAAAACCCCCGCAAACTTGCCGTTGTCAAAGAGATTCTGGAAAATCACCCGGAAGACCCCACGCTCATCATAGGGCAGTACCTGGATCAGCTTGAGGAAATCGCCAAAGACCTCGCGGCGCCGCTTATAACCGGAAAAACCCCCAACGCGGAGCGGGAAAAAATCTACGGCGACTTCAAGGCCGGCCGCGTCAGGGTTATCGTTGTGTCCAAGGTGGCGAACTTTGCCATAGACCTGCCCGACGCCTCGGTCGCGGTTCAGGTGTCCGGCTCCTTCGGCTCACGCCAGGAAGAAGCCCAAAGACTCGGCAGAATTCTGAGACCCAAACAGCGCAACTCGTGGTTTTATTCGATTCTGTCCCGCTATACTACAGAAGAAACCTTCGGCGAAAACAGGCAGAAGTTTCTTACCGAACAGGGCTACCAGTACCGCGTCGAAGTATGGGAGGGAACATGAAAAGCAAAACGCCGCGCCCGGAAGATTCCAAAGCGGCAGGACGCTGGAAATCCGCCTTTCTCACCCTGCCCGACGCGGCTTTCTTTGATATTCTGCGCAACTACCTCGACATCAAAACGCCCTACAACAAGCACAGCCTTCTGGAGAATCTGCGCCAGTTTCTGCTCAGGGATGAAACCCGGCGGCGCATCCTGGGCCTTGTGGACCCAACCGACGCGCAGATTCTTACTGCCGTCGCTGTTCTGGCCGCGCCGCAGCCCGGCGACCTGTACCATCTTTTTGAGGGGGACATGAGTTATCTCGATCTGCACCATCATCTTCTGAATCTGCAGGACAGGCTGCTTATCTATATTGATAAAAGTTCCGGCGCGGATCAAATTTTTCTGAATCCTTTTCTTGAGGATGATCTGCGGGCGCTGGTCATTGACCCCGCCCTGCTTCTGTCCGCCGAAACTGTTCCCGCCGCGAAAAAGCCCGCGCCCTGGCTGACCGATTCTTTTTTGATTGCTTTTTTTTCCTGTCTTCTGGAAGACGGCGATATTCTGAAAACCGGCGGCGGCCTGAAAAAAAAGGCGGAAACTTCTTTCAGGGAAAAATTTCCCGTTCTTTTTGAAGAGGACGCCCCGCGTCTTACACTGCTTATCCGCGCCCTGCAAACCCTGAAACTTGTACGCCGCGCAGATTCTCTTGAGCCTGATATGCAAGCATGGAAGGAGTTCGCCGCCTTCGAGCCGCATGTCCGCCTGTATATGATCGCCTGCGCCGCTCTCCTGGATGATTTTCTTGCCGCCTGGAAAGAGGCCCAATGGCTCGCGTCTTTTTTAACGTATCTGGAAAAAGACAAAGCCTACCCGGCAAAGGCCCTCATACGCCTACGCCGCCTGCTGTCTTCCGCTGAGGATGATACGGGCGCGGACGCCCTGTGGCTGGACAGCCTGTGCGCCTTCGGGATTTTTTTCCCCCGCGGCGGCGCGTTCATGGCCGCTTTCCCGCGGCAGCCGCAAACCGCAGAAGGCCCGGCTGTCATTGTTCAGCCGAACTTCGATATAAGCGCGCGGCCCCATCTGCCTCCGGGGGAGGGGCTCGTCCTTGCCGCCGCCGCGCGCCTTCAGAGCTATGATGTATATTCCCGGTACGAACTGTCCAGGGCGTCTTTTTGCAGGGCGCTGGCCCTGGGCCTTGACGGAAAAACAATTATCGCTGTTCTGCAAAACCTCTGCGGCGGCGATCTGCCGCAGAATGTCGTTTTCAATATGAACGCGTGGGAGAGAGAATACGAAAACATTTTTTTTCTTGAAGGAATCCTCATAACGGCAGCGGAAGAGCGGCGTCACCTTCTGGATCATCACAAGGGCTTCAAGCGGCTGCTCAAACTTAATCCCGCGCCCGGCGTGTATGTTATAGCCCGTTCGGGTTTTACCGCCTGCCTCAGGATATTCCGGGATGCGGGTATTGAAGTTCTTCCCCGCCTGCGCAGCGCCGAAGAGCTTGCTTCGCAGGAGCCGCGCAGCGCTCCCGGCCACGCGGTCCCCTGGACAGGCGGGATTATTTTCCCCCGCGCCTTTCACCCCGCAGCCCTGCGCTTTTCTTTTATAAGGCCCTCCTCCCCGGAAAGCGAAAAACCCCGGCTCAAAGCGCCCCCTCCCCCGCCTGATATAAAACAGGAGCTTCTTGACAAACTCGCGGAGGCGAAACTGCCGGAAGACCTTGCCGTGGAAATCCGCGAAAGGATAAAACGGAAACTGATTATTTTTCCCGAACAGATACGGCAGGAACTTGTCCGGGGAGAAAAAACCGAAGCGAAGGGGCTGAACTATGTGGGCAAAACCCTTGTGATAGAGCAGACTATGGAAAGTCATAGCGATTATCTGGAAACCGTTGTGCGCAAACCTGACGGGTCTCCCTCGCGCCTGCTTATACGGCCCAAAGCCCTGCGCCGCTCAGGCATGGATTTGATACTTGAAGGCCTCAGCCTGCCGCGGCAGGAACACGTTGCGATACCGGTCAAAAAAATCAGCCTGGTCCGGCGAATCCGCGGCGCTCTTTCAGGCTGAGCGTTTACAGCGGTTTAACCGCCGGCCAGGGATGCATGGAGGGCAGGAGCCTGTTGCGCTTAAGGCGTTTTCGGGTCTTCCCGAAAATCGGGGGAGCCGTCTTCGCTCGTATTCGTTAGAAGTCCGATAGGCTCCTGAATCTCTTCCCCCTTCCATCTCCTAACCTTTTTCCAGATTCTTCCTGAAATACTCCGCCGCCGCGTCCACGACCCGCAGGTTTTCCTCCACAAGAGACTTGCGCTTTATAGACAGGGGGATAACCTGCTTGATGGTATCTATCGCGATAACCCCTGTGGCGAGGGCATACATCGTAATCCCCGCCACCGTGGCGGCGGCCGCCATGCCCGCCTCCTGCGCTATTTCCGTAAGCGGCGCGTACAGAACTTTTATATCCGTGCGCTCCACTTTACGCTCTATAAGCGAGGTGTTAATCAAAGCCATACCCCCCGGCAGAATGTCGGTCTCAAATGAATCCAGGGACGGCCCGTTCATGGCGATAAAAAAGGTCGGGTTATCAACCAGGGGGGAGCCTATCTGCCCGTCTGAAATAATAACGCCCGCGTTCGCCGTACCGCCCCGCATTTCCGGGCCGTAAGAGGGCAGCCAGGAGGTGTTGTGTTTTTCCGCGATGGCGCAGTTGGCCAGAAGCACGCCGGCCGACAAAACGCCCTGCCCGCCGAAACCCGCCAGTTTCACAAGCTGTTCGTCTATATGGGCCTCTTTAGGCGTAACCGAAATATTTTTTTCAACGTTAAACAGTTTCTTCATGTCGGCGTCGGAAACAGGAACGGGTTTTTCATACTTCGCGGGCGCTTCTTCAAGATTGCGGAAATTTTTTACCGGAAAAAGAGGCTCCATGGTATCGATAATCCACTTGCGCGCCTGCACGGGTTCTATCTTCCAGTTAATGGGACAGGGGGAAAGCAGCTCCACAAAGGAAAAGCCCTTCTTTTCAACCTGGTTCACCAGAGCCTGCCTGATGGCCCTTTTTGCCTTGAGAATACGCGGAGCGTTTGCCAGCGATACCCTTTCTATAAAAACAGGCGCCTGCAAAGTATTGATGATTTCGCACATCGTCAGGGGAAAGCCTTCCCCGCCGGCAGAACGCCCAAACGGGCTTGTCAGGGTTTTCTGACCCACAAGAGTTGTCGGCGCCATCTGGCCGCCCGTCATCCCGTAGATGGCGTTGTTGACGAAAAACACGGCCATGTGTTCGCCGCGGTTTGCCGCGTGCATTATGGAACCCATGCCTATTCCCGCAAGGTCGCCGTCGCCCTGGTAGGAAATAACGATTCCGTCTTCGAGTGAGCGGGTTACGCCCGTACCCGCGGCCGGCGCCCTTCCGTGAGCGCACTGAACATTGCCCACATCAAAATAATAGTACGCGAAAACAGAGCAGCCCACAGGCGAACAGAAAACGGTCTTGTCCTGAATCCCCAGTTCGTCTATAACTTCGGCGACAAGTTTGTGCACGTTTCCGTGGCCGCAGCCCGGACAGTAGTGAGTGTTTTTTTCGCCCGGTCCGCCCTTGCGGACAAACTCATCATAAAAAGATTTAGGTTTTGCGTGTTTTACCATAATTTACCCCCGTAGATCCTTTGCAGCGCGGTCTATGATTTCTTGGGTGGAAGGAACCTTGCCGCCCATCCAGTTGTACCGAAGAACAGGAACGGCGCAGCGCATGGCAAGTTCCACATCGTCGGCCATCTGACCGTTATTCAGTTCCACAACAACCGCTGATTTAATTTTTTTACCCAGCTCGTCCAGCCGTTTTGACGGAAAGGGGAAAAGCGTCTTGGGCCGCAGGAGTCCCGCCCTGATGTTCATTTTTCGCAGACCCTGAAGAGCCGAAACGCACAGCCGCGCGCATACGCCAAAAGCCACAAAAAGATATTCCGCGTCTTCGGTTTCATATTCCTCCCACTCGGTCATCTCCTCGGCGACTTTTTTGTATTTTTCGTCGAGTTTCCAGTTGTGCGTAGAAAGAAGCTCCGTATTCATCAAAATTGACGATACAAGATTTTCCCGGCTTTCTTTGTCGCCGTACAGGGCCCAGTCCTGCCGTACGGGTTTTTTTACCTCATCGGGCAGGGCGACGGCTTCCATAATCTGGCCTATATACGCGTCGGCCAGAATAAAAACAAGCATCCTGTAACGCTCCGCAATATCAAAGGAACGGTAGGTAAAATCGCACATCTCCTGAGCGGAGAAAGGCGCCAGCACAATATTCCTGTAATTGCCGTGGCCGCCTCCCTTGACGACCATATTATAATCCCCCTGTTCCGGCCAGATATTGCCGAGTCCCGGACCCGCGCGCTGAACATTAACAATAACAGCCGGAAGTTCGGCCCCGGCTATGTAGGAAATGCCCTCTGCCATCAGTGAAATGCCGGGGCCTGAGGAAGCCGTCATAACCCGCGCCCCCGCGGAGGCCGCTCCGTAAAGCATATTGACTGAGTTCACCTCATCCTCGGCCTGCAAAAAACACCTGCCCGTAGCGGGAAAAAACCGGGCCGCGGCGTGGGCAATCTCGCTCGCCGGAGTAATGGGATACCCGAAAAAATGCGACGCGCCGCCCAAAAGCGCCCCGTACACAACCGCCTCGTTTCCTTTTATGAGCTGTTTATCCATTACGCACCGCCCTTTCCGTCGTCTTTTATAACGGTAATCGCTCCCGGTTCGGGACACATATAATAACAGAAGCCGCAGGCCGTACAGCCGTGCTGCTCAAACTTGGCATACTGATACCCGCTCTTGTTTAGCTGAGAACCCTGCACAAGGGAATGCGTCGGACAATTCTCTATGCACAGCCGACACCCCTTGCACTGACCATCCGCAATCTCTACATGGTTAGCCATCATATCCCTCCGAAAAAATCATCTATCTGCGACCCAAAGAAATTGATGTCGCTGATTTTCTTTATAATCTGGCCGGAAGCCTTCTGTGTTTCCAGCCGGTGACCGGGACACCCCAGACGGCCGCAGACAAGAATCCTGTTTTTCTCCCCGGGTAGAAGAAGCTGTATGTGCTTTGCCGCGCCGCAGCCTGATTCACTGCACGCGTCCCCCACCATAAGGCTTGTTCCGCACACAGGGCAAAACGCATCGACAAGCGCGCCGCCCTGCGCCGAGGGAAAAAAATCGCACAGCTTTTTGTGGCTCCCCCAAAAGGCGTCAATAAAGAAGCTGCCTTTTTGCCCCTCAATGGTAACGCCGATTTTGACCGCGGGTTCTCCGTGTATCCTCACCGAATCCACCATCAAGCTGTGGCCCTGCGGACAGCACAGGCTTTCCACGACAAGGAAATCTTTCCCATGCCGCGCGATGTATTTGATTCCGTCCGGAAGAACCTCAAGGAATTCCCTGGGAATTTCATTATAAACCAGTTCCATACACCCGCCTCCTTAAATATATTAATTGTAATCCCAACCTGCGCCGGCGTCAAATTAATCCTTTGGATTGGGTGCACCAATTTTTTCCGTGCGCCTTTTTTGCTTCGCAAAAAACCGGGCTTTCCGCTTCAATCTTTTGGCTGTGCCAAAAGGATTTACGCTGCAATCCCTGGCGCGGCCCAGGGG
>JAISQU010000238.1 GCA_031274005.1 Spirochaetales bacterium | reverse complement strand
CAAATGGTAAAAAAGCCCGTTCCCGCCTTGCATGTACTGTTTTCTCCTATTCTCTGCGTCCTTTGCGCTCTCTGCGGTTAGAATTCTTTTCTTATGATTTAGTGTAATCAAGATACTAGTCCGCAACTTCCCCCGCCGATGCGGGAGGAGACGCTTTCACGGAAATGTGCGGGCAGGACATAACCGGAACAGCCCTCGCCGGGCGCGGGCGTTATTTTCAGGCGATTTGTTTTACAGCGGATAGCGTACCGGCGGCTTTTACCGCAATTTCCGGGGCAACTTCCCCCGCCGATGCGGGGGAAGTTGCCTGGTTTACACGACTCCCCTAAATCGGTTACTATTAAAGGAGGGGGAAAAATGCGCAAAAAACACATCGATATTGGAATAGCAATTCTTGGGTGCGGAACTGTAGGCGGGGCAACGGCCCTCGCGCTCATCAAGGACAAGGAACTGCTTTTGGAAAAAACCGGGCTCAGCCTGAATCTCAAGTACATTGTTGACAAGAACTTCGATAACGCCGTAAAACTTGGCCTGAATAAAAAACTTTTTGAAACGAAACTTGGCGTTGTTTTGAACGATCCTGATATCTCCATTATTGTGGAACTCGTCGGCGGCCTGAGCGTCGCGAAGGATTTTATCGAGAAGGCCCTTCTGGCAAAGAAACATGTGGTAACAGCCAACAAGGCCCTTTTGGCTCACGCGGGGCCGGCGCTGCTGTCCCTGGCGCGCAAAAATCATGTAACCCTTGCGTTCGAGGCAAGCTGCGGGGGCGGTATCCCCATTATTAGAGCGCTCTGCGACGGCCTTATCGCCAACAGGATTGACGCCCTCTACGGTATCGTCAACGGAACCTGCAACTACATACTGACGCAAATGATAGACAAGGGTCAGTCCTATAAGGACGCGCTTGCCGGCGCGCAGGCGGGCGGCCTTGCGGAGGCCAATCCCGGCCTTGATGTGTCGGGCATGGATTCCGCGCACAAACTCGCGATTCTGGCGTCCCTCGCCTTTGGGCAAAAAATCAATCTTGAGGCAATACCTGTAACGGGCATAGACTGTCTGCAAAGTATGGATGTGGAATTTGGCTGCCGGCTCGGCTATGTCGTAAAACTGCTTGCCGTGGCGTCCCGGCTGGAAAATGGGCTGGCCCTGCGGGTACATCCCGCCTTTATTTCCCGCGAGCATCCTCTTGCGTGGGTATCCGGCCCCTTTAACGCGATCAGCGTTTACGGTCACAAAACCGGCCACACCATGTACTATGGACGGGGCGCCGGAGGCTCTCCCACGGCTTCCGCCATTGTGTCGGATATTGTTTCCTGCGCTCTGGGAACGCAGAGGCTTCTTTTCAAAAACCTCGGCATCTGGAGCGACAAAACAAAAAAAGCGAAGCAGCTTCCCTTTGGCGAAACGGTTTCCCGTTTCTATCTGCGTTTTATGGTAAACGATACGGCGGGAGTTCTTGCGAAAATCACCGCCAGCCTGGGCAAAAACGGCATCAGTATAGCGAGCGTTCTTCAAAAGGAAATTCCTGAAGAATCGGGCAGGCAGCGCGGCAAGGTTCCGGTTGTTATTGTGACCCATTCGGCAAAAGAGAAAAATGTTCGCAAGGCTCTGGGCGCGTTAAGGGCGGCGCGTGTTGTTGTAGAAGATCCTGTGTGCCTGAATATTGTGGATGAATGTAAAGATTAGGAAATTGTTCAGAAGATAGAGTTTCTGAACAACTCCATTAAATGAAGGACGGAAAAGAATCATGGCAAACGACGATAAAGGGAAAAAACTTACATCCCGTATGGGCCACGACGCGGAGTCGCTCGCATGGGGTTTCGCCGAACATCTGAAATATAGCCTGGGGCTGGACAAGTACAACGCATCGGGGCATGACAGGTTTATGTCTCTGGCCTACGCCGTACGCGACAGGCTTGTAAACCAGTGGATAAAAACCCAGCAGACGCATCACAATACAAAGGCAAAGCGGGTGTATTACCTGTCTCTTGAGTTTCTGATGGGCCGCTCCATGGGGAACAACGCCTATAACCTCGGTATCTCGGCCGACATGGAAAAGGCGCTAAGCGATTTGGGCTACAGGTTCGAGGAAATCCGCGAAGAAGAAGTGGACGCGGGTCTTGGCAACGGGGGCCTGGGGAGGCTTGCCGCGTGTTTTCTGGATTCCCTCGCCACGCTTGATCTTCCCGCCTTCGGGTACGGCCTGCGCTATGATTACGGCATTTTTCGTCAGGAAATCGAAAACGGCTGGCAGGTCGAACACCCCGACGACTGGACGCACGGGGGATGCCCCTGGGAAATTGAACGGACCGACACGACGGTTGATGTCAATTTCGGCGGCAGGGTAGAGACCCTGACGGAAAACGGTAAACAGTCCAGCCACTGGATTGATACCCAGGTTGTACAGGGCGTAGCCTACGATATGCCTATAGTCGGCTACGGCGGACGGACGGTCAACACCCTGCGTCTGTGGAGCGCCCGCGCGCCGCAGGAGTTCGATTTTGCGGAGTTCAACACAGGCGACTATGTTGACGCGGTTTCCGCGAAAGTCAACGCCGAAAACCTGACCAAGGTGCTTTACCCCAACGATACACTCTATCTGGGTAAGGAACTGCGCCTGAAGCAGCAATACTTTTTTGTCGCCTGCTCCCTCGCGGACATCATCCGCCGTTTCAAGAAAACCGGCGCGTTCTGGAAAGATTTTCCGAACCATGTCGCGATTCAGCTCAACGATACGCACCCCTCTATGGCGATTCCTGAACTGCTGCGCGTCCTCATCGATGTTGAAAGGCTCGACTTCAAGACCGCCTGGGACATCACCGTGGCGACTTTCGGGTACACAAACCATACCCTTATGCCGGAGGCCCTCGAAAAATGGCCTGTGCCCATGCTGGAAAAACTTTTTCCCCGGCACCTGCAAATCATTTACGAAATCAACAAGTATTTTCTGCAAGACGCCATTATCCGTTTCCACGGCGACCAGAACAAAGTCCGCGCCGTCAGCATTATCGAAGAATCTGATCCCAAACAGATTCGCATGGCGAATCTGTGTATCGTCGCTTCGCATTCCACAAACGGGGTCGCCGCGCTGCATACGGAGCTTCTGAAATCGCATCTGGTGCCGGAGCTTGCGGCTCTTTTTCCCCAGCGCTTTAACAATAAAACAAACGGCATCACCCAGCGCCGCTGGCTTCTGAAAGCGAACCCCGGGCTCGCCTCTCTTATTACAGAAACCATAGGCGACGCCTGGATTACCGATATGGATGATCTGAAAAAACTTATTCCCCATGCGGAGGACGCGGCCTTTCAGGAGAAATTCCGGCAGGTCAAACGCGAGGCAAAAATCAAACTGATCAGGCAGCTTAATACGGAGTTCGGCTGGCAGATAAATCCCGATTCCATCTTCGACATTCAGGTCAAACGCATGCACGAGTACAAAAGACAGCTCCTCAACGCCCTGCATATCGTGATGCTGTACAACGATCTCAAAAAAAACGGTACGCAGAATTTTGTTCCCCGGACTTTCTTTATAGGCGGCAAGGCCGCGCCGGGTTACACAATGGCAAAGCTCATCATTAAGTTTATAGGCAATCTTTCTACGGTAATAAATGACGATCCGGACATAAACGGCGTGCTGAAGGTTTTCTTTTTGCCGAATTACCGTGTCTCACTCGCGGAGAGGCTTTTTCCTGCGGCGGATATATCCGAACAAATATCAACGGCCGGTACCGAAGCATCGGGAACGGGTAACATGAAGTTTATGTGTAACGGCGCCCTGACGGTCGGAACCCTGGACGGCGCGAACATCGAAATCGCCGAAGAAGTGGGAGAGGAGAATATTTTTATCTTCGGCCTGAAAACTCCCGAAGCAACGGAACTGAAAAAAAACTACAACGCCGCGCGTTTCGCGGAGGAGTGTCCCGCCATAGGGGAAGCCCTGAAAATGATTTTTTCCGGTACGTTCAACTACAACGAACCGGGTATTTTTGATCCCATTCGTGAGATGCTGTACAACCACGACCGCTATCTGCATCTGGCCGACCTTGCCTCCTACGCGGAAGCCCAGAGGAAGGTGTCGGAGCTGTACAAAAAGCCCGCCGAGTGGACGAAAAAGGCCATACTCAATGTGGCGAAGTCCGGCAAATTTTCCTCCGACAGAACAATACGCGAGTACGCCGGGGAAATCTGGAAGGTCAAACCGGTTTCCATTGATCTTGACGAAAACCCGACGGACACCCTGGACAACGCGAGGAATCCGAAAAGGTAGGATGTTTTCGCGCCCGCGAAAGCATCGTTAAAAGCCGCTCCCGGGAGCCGTGGGACTTCTAATAACTGTGAGCCGAAGGCGGCTCTTCATTTTCGGGAAGACCCGAAAACGCATTACCTCCCGCAAAATTGCGCCGCCTTAAGCGCAACAGGCTCCTATGGTTTTTTCGCTCTTTAAGGCTTTAAACGCCCGCGAGGGGATCGCACAAGACTAATACGGCTGTGATAACAAGGGCCGCAATAAAGTTGCCGGTTTTGATGTGTTTTAACTCAAGAAGGTTAAAGCCTATCATCAGGATAAGCGCGCCGCCCGTGCCGGTCAGCTCGCTCAGCATGAGGAGAGAGACCCAGGGTTTGATGAACACGGCAAGAAGCGTAAGCCCGCCCTGGTACACAAGAATCGTAATAACCGAGAAGGCCACGCCGGGGCCCATGGCGGCCGTCATCAGAACAGCCATAAAACCATCCATAACGGATTTTGTAAGAATAAGGGTGTAATCGCCCTCTGTCCCGGCCTTGAAGGAACCCACCAGGCTCATCGCGCCCACGCAAAACAGTACCGACGCGTTCAGAAAACCGGAGGCAAAGCCATACGCGTCCTGCGCCGCGCCGCGGACAAAACGCCTTTTGAGCAGTTCCCCAAAAGCGTAAATCTTCCCTTCTATGTCGAGCTTTCCGCCAAGAAGCCCGCCGGCGACAAGGGAAAAAGCAAGGTAGACGATGCGTTTTGACTCCAGGGCCATAGACATTCCGATAACCAGAGTAAAGACGCCCACGGCTATATACACGGTATTTTTAAACTCGTCGTGAATCTTTTTATGAAAGAAATATCCGGTTACAGACCCCGCAAGAACAGCCGCGCAGTTGACAAAAACAGCGGTCATTCCGCGGCCGCCTCCGCAGTCTCCACGCCCCGCCTTTCCAGCAGAGTGCCTTCCTGTTTGTACAGGGCAAGAATGGCCGCGAGGTAGTCCACAACGGACTGAGCCTCCGCAAGCCGCGCTTCCAGAAGGTTGCGCTCCGCCTGCGCCACGGCGAAAGACGTGGAACGGCCCACGTTGTATTTCTGGGTTTCAGCCCTGAGATTTTCCTGTTGAAGACGGGCCGTCTCCGCGGAGGCTGCAATGCGGGACCGGGTTTTTTGCACCGTAACGTAGGCCGTGCGTATATCAAGTTCAACGGTAAGTTCCATGTTGCGTACAGCCTCTTCCTGCTGCATGCGGGAAAAAACCGCCCGCTTCGCCTGAGCCCGTTCGGCGACGCTGCCCAAAGGCCAGGTAAAGTTTACTCCGCCTGTAAGGCGCGTTCCCTCGTCAAAGAGTTTTCCCGCGGCGCCCCCAAAAGAATCCGCGTAGCCCGTCGCCCCCAAAGCGATAAACACATCCAGTTTGGGGAGCGCGCCGTTTGCGGTACGCGCCACCTCAAGCTCGCCCCTCTCAAGGGCTATGCGGGCCTGCGCAAGGTCGGGCCGCAGCTTCAGGCCAAGCTCCACATGGGAGGCCACCGTATCCAGGCTGAAGTCAGGCTGAGAGGGGCTGTCCTTCAATATAACAGGCATATCCCAGAAATTCGCAGGACCCGGCCCCGCCGCGGTATTCCCGTTTTTGCGTCCCGGATTCACCATCTGCACAAGCCTCAGGCGGGCCGTCTCCGCATCTCCCTCCGCCGTAATAAGGGCCTCATTGCGCTGGGCTACTTCGGCCTGCGCCGCGGCAAGCTCGATTTCGGGCAGGCTCCCCACGCTGATTCTCTGGCGGGTATTCGCCAGGTTTTCTTCGGAAAGGCGCAGGGATTCCCGGTAAATCTCAAGCTGCCTCTGCGCGAGGTAATATGTCCAGTAAGCGTTTTCCACATTATAGACCAGGGTCTCCGTATAGCCTTTCAGCTCGTAGCGCGAAGAGAAAACATCCAGGCGGGCCATACGCACGCGGGCAAGATTGGCGTTTACGTTGAGTCCGCCTTTCAGAAGAGATTGTGTAAGCCGCAGGTCAAGGCCGACGCGGGGGTCGGAGTTCGCGCTCGCGCCGGCCCGGTTTCTGCCCGCCGTCGCGGCCGCGCTTAAGGCTGTTCCCGTGGGCAGTGTTTCGCTTATGCCCGCGCTCGCTTCCGCCGTCTCGTATGTATCCGCATTCTGTGTAAGCCGCGAAGCCTGAGCACCCGCCTCGAAAGTGGGAACAAACTCCGCAAACGCCTCCGATTCGTAGGTAGAGCTGGCCGCCGCCGCGTACCTCTGGGCGCGAAGGGAG
Source organism: Spirochaetales bacterium (assembly GCA_031274005.1). Taxonomy (GTDB): domain Bacteria; phylum Spirochaetota; class Spirochaetia; order DTKZ01; family DTKZ01; genus JAISAF01. Next base: position 6,361 of record JAISQU010000238.1, on the reverse strand, counting down.
GGATTGCCTTCCAGGGCGGAAAGAACCGCGTCCCGCAGGGAAAGTTCGAGGGACTCCTGCGCCCGCGCCGGGACTGCCTGAAAAAACAGGGCCGCGCACACAAGCGCCGCATACAAAAAGCTGTGTTTCATTAATCACCCGCCTCGGGAGTGGATTTGTCAACCGCCGCGGCCCGGAGTTTTTTTGCCTCGCCGCGGCGTTCCATCAAATAATAAATAACAGGCACAACCAAAAGCGTTACCAGGGTAGAACTGGCAAGCCCGCCGACAACCGCCCGCGCCATGGGCGCCTGCATCTCCGCGCCTTCGCCCAGGCCCATGGCCAGAGGAATCAGCGCGAAACAGGTTGTGGACGCTGTCATCAGAATGGGGCGCAGGCGGCGGCGGCCTGACTCCTCAATCGCCCGGACAAGGGAAAGTCCGTCGCGTTTGCGCAGAAGAATGATGTGGTCAACAAGAACAATGGCGTTATTGACCACAATGCCGCCCAGCATAAGAACGCCGATTCCGGTTTGAATATTGAAGGTTGTGCCTGTCAGAAAAAGCATAGTCAAAACGCCTATGGCCGCCAGGGGTACGGAGAACATGACGACGAAGGGGTCTTTCAGGGATTCATAGAGACTTGCCATCACCATATACACAAGAACAAGAGAAAGAATGACCGCGCCCAAAAGGTCCCGAAAGGATTTCTGCTGTTCCTCGTAGTCGCCGGTAATCTCGAAGGGGGAAAAATCCCGCGGAACAGGAATGGTTTTCAGGCGCTCCTGAATGTCGGCGGCGACGCTTCCTATATCGCGGCCGGAGATATTGACGTTGACCGTTACAATGCGGCTTTGATTCTTGCGCTCAATCTGCATGGGGCCGGTGGTTGAAATCAAATCCGTTACAGAGGATATGGCAATGGGCACATTCGAGTCGTTCAGTACGGTAAGGTCCGCAATCGCGTCGGGGCCGAGGTTCTCCGCGTCCTTCACCTTGACGACTATGTCGTACTCGCTGCCGCCGTCGCGCAGGGTTCCTGATGTTGTGCCCGCGAAAATCGTATTCAGGGCCGAGGATATTTGAGAAACCGTTATATTGAGGTCGGCCGCTTTTTCCCTGTTGACAATAAAGTGCTCCTCCGGCATTCCCGATTCGCGGGACAGGCGGGCGTCCGTGGCGCCGGGAACATCCCGCACAATATCCCTGATTTGCAAAGCGAGGGCGTCCGCCGTCGCGAGGTCGTATCCCCGGATTTCTATGGCGAGGCTTTCGGTATTGCCGCCTCCGCCCAGGCCGCCCATGAAGAAACCCTGTCCCACGCGCGTCCTGGTTGTCACGCCGGGAACCGAAGCGAGTTTCCTGCGCAGGTCATCGGCGATTTGTTCATCGCTGCGGCTGCGTTCCCGTATGGGTTTCAGGTTTATGGTGATGTTACCCGTACGGGCCGCGGAACCGCCTGAGCCGCCGACGCCCGAGACAAAACTGTCCGCTTCGGGAACGCCGGAGATGACAACAGGTTCGATAAGGGTGCGGAAAATTTCATCGGTAACTTCCAGCCGGGTTCCCACTTCCAGTTCTCCTGTTATGCGGACCTGGCCCTGGTCGGACTTGGGCATAAGTTCTGTCCCGATAAAGGGAATAAAAAGGAGGGTTCCCAGAAAGACAAGCAGGACTGCGAGAAGAATCATCTTGGGCCATTTGAGGGAAAACCTCAGAAGCCGGCGATACGTATTTTCGAGAAAATCAAGAATCTTTCCGGAAAAATGGAAAACAACGCCGAGAAGGCCCCTCCCGCCCCGGGATTCCTCAAAAGTGGCGTGATGCAGCCGCGCCGACAAAGCCGGAACAAGGGCAAGCGCGACGGTCAGCGAACAAATCAGCGAGAAAGAAACGATGATGGCAAGCTGCTTGTACATAACCCCCGACATGCCTTCGACAAAAATCAGCGGCAGAAAAACGACAAGGGTCGTCAGCGTACTGGCCACAACAGCCGAATTCATCTCGCCGGAGCCGTCTATCGAAGCCTTTTTCGGTGACTGGCCTTCTTCCCGCAGACGGTAAATGTTTTCCAGAACAACGATGGAATTATCAACCAGCATACCCACTCCCAGGGCAAGCCCGCCAAGGCTCATCATATTGAGGGTAAACTTGTTGAAGTACATCAGGGCGAAGGTCGCGATAATCGAAATGGGAATCGTAACGGCGATAACTATGGAGCTGGGAAGGTTCCGCAGAAAAACAACCAGTATAACAAGAGCGATGACGCCGCCGTACAGGGCCGAAGAACCGACATTCCCTATGGACTGATTGATGTAGGTCGAAGTATCGGTCAGTACCACAAGGGATATTTGGGGAATGTCCCTGTTTATCCTGTCTATCTCTTCACGCACGGCGCGGGCGACGGTAACGGTATTTTCTCCTGACTGCTTGCTTATCGCCATGCGGATACCCGGTTTTCCGTTGATGCGGGCAATGCGCGTGGGCCTCTTGACGGTGTCGTCCACCGAGGCGATCTGCCCCACCAGAACCGGTTGTCCGTCCCTTTGCGCAACCACAACGCGCTTGATGTCCTCCGGGGTAATATAGGCGCCGGCGGTACGCATGGAAATCTGCTGAGAGTCCCTGTACATTGTACCCACGGGCCTCTCGATATTACCCGCGGCCACCTGGCTTGCAACCTGCGAAATGGGAAGGTTCAGGGCTTTAAGGGCATCGGGAAAAACATTGACCTGTATTTCCCTCTCGTCCCCGCCCCAGACTTCCACCGAGGCGACTCCGGCTATGCGCTCGAGTCTGTAGGCAAGCTGGTCGTCTATCATCTTGCGCAGGTACAGGGGGTCGACGCTTCCGGAGATTCCCAGAAAAAGAATGGGGAACGCGGAGTAATCGAACTTAAAAATTCTCGGCCTGTCGGCCTCGTCGGGCAGTTGGCCGATAACTCTTTCCAGCCTGTCCCGCACGTCGTTAGTCGCTTCTTCAAGGTTTGTGCCCCAGGTAAAGGCAAGGCGCACCTGGCTGACGCCCTCCTGCGATGTGGAGAGTATGTCTTCTACCCCGGGAACGGCGCTCAGAACCTGCTCAATGGGCCGGGTGATGAGCTGTTCAATAATTTCGGGGCCGGTGTTCTCGTATTCTGTTCTGACGGTAACCATGGGGTAGTTTATGTCCGGCATAAGGTCAACGGGCAGCCGCAGAAAGGCCACTCCTCCCAGAATAATGATAATAAGGGTAATCATCAAAGTCAGAACAGGACGATTAACGGTAAACTCGGAAATTTTCACGGGATAAAAACCTCCGAACCATCCTGCAAAAGATGATTGCCCAGGGTAATAACTTTTCCGGAAACCGGCGGCGCCACAATTTCAACCCTGCCGTTATCCGTTATACCCAAAGTAACGGGGATGAAACGCACCGACTTTGCGTCGCCGGAAAGAAGAAAAACGCCGTCTTTTTCCTCCCGCCTGACAAGAGCCGCCACAGGAACCGTAACGGCGTTTTCCCTGTGGCTGTATTCGACGGCCACCCGCACGAACATTCCCGGCTTGAGCTCGCCCGACTCGTTGGGAATGCCTATGCGCACCTCGGCCTGACGGCTTGTCTGATTCAGAAGCGGCGCGATTCTTTCCACAACGCCCTGAAAGGTTTTGCCGGGAATGGCGTCGGTCTGTGCGGCTGCCGCAAGCCCCACCCGCATACGGGCATACATTGTTTCGGTAATGTTAACCGTCGCGGTGAGCGAGCTCAAATCCATAATCGAAATAACCGAATCATTCGCTTTGAGCAGCGCGCCGGGGTCGACAAACCTTTCGCCCACAATGCGCGTGGTGTTCTGCGCAGGAGGAGGAACATCCCCGGAAGACGGGTTCGGGGGAAGGGCTTCGGAATCCCACTCCGCCGCCATGCGGGTCGCCGCGAGGTTTTCCTTTACCGTATCAAGGACGGCCTGCTTCTGACGTATCTGGGCCTGCGCGACGTCGTACTGGACTTCGGCGTGGCGCTGGGCGGTTTCGGCGTTTTCTTTTTCCGTTTGGGAGGCGATCTTGTTCGTGAACAAAGTCCGCACGCGGCGAAGCTCGTTCTTCGCGGTCTGGAGGGTATTCCCCGCGTCGCGGAGGTTCGCCCGCGCGACATCAAGATCCGCCTGGGCCTGCTTGACCTGTGCCACATACTCGCGGTTATCCAGAACAGCGACGATCTGCCCTTTTTTGACGGTGTCGCCCACGTCGACGGCGAGGCGTTCAAGCCGCGCCGCCACCTTCGTGGAAAGAATAAACTGCGAACGGGCCTTGAGCGACCCCGAAAAATAGCCTGTCTCGCGCAGGGGCATGACGCTGATGTCGGCGGTCTCGACTGCCACAGCCGCGGCGTTTCTGCCCGCGGAGTCGGGGGAACTGTCCGGCCGCAGCTTTTCGATCAAAGCGGCAAGAGCCTTGAAGGCTCCTGTTTCGGACACCGCGGCGCAGATGCTCTGGAACTGCCGCGTGCGGCTGAGGGGAGGGAAAATCTCCAGCCCGGTAAGCCGGGGAATCAGTTCCCACCCCGCGGCAGCAAGAACAAGGACCGCACAGGGTATAATGAAAAACCTCTTTTTTATTTTCATGCTTTTTACTTGCGCGCCGCTTTTGTCGGAAGGAATTTTCCGTGCTTTTTCGAGCCGGTGAACTCCCGCTCCTCGATGACAGGTTTTCCCCGGCAGATGACCGTTGTGACCCTGCCAAGGATTTCTTTGCCCTCGAAAAGCGTATACGGACAATGAGAATGCTGATTGGCCGCGCTGATTGTCCACTTTTGCCCGGGATCAAAAATAACGATATCTCCGTCGGCCCCGGTCTGGATGCGGCCCTTGCGCGGAAAGATTCCCATAATGCGGGCGGTGTTTTCCGCGAACATGCGTACGATGTCGCAGGGGCCTATGCGGCCGCGGCCTACGCCCTCCTGCCAGATAACACTGAGCATGGTTTCCACACCCGGCCCGCCGTAGGGCGCTTTAAAAAAATCATCCGTAGGCTTTTTATCCTTGGGCGCGTGGTCGCTGCCGAAAGTATCGAAGAGGCCCCCGCGTACGCCGGCCCACAGGGCGTCCTGATCTTTCTGCGTTTTGATGGACGGGCCGACTTTGCCCATGGGGCCCTGCTTTTTGAGTTCGTCCCAGGTAAGGGCCAGATACTGGGGGCAGGTTTCAAAGAAAGCCCTCACGCCTTTTGACCGGAGAAAACGGATAACGTCCACCGTCTCCGCCGATGACACGTGGGGGATGTAGACGGGACACTTCATCAGCCGGCCCAGATACACGGCGCGGAAAACCGCCTCGGCCTCCGCGAGGTCGGGGCTTGTTTCAGGAAAGCGGGCGGCAAAGTCCGCCTTTTCCGCGAGGAGCTTGTCCTGAATATAATCAATGGCAAGCCCGTTTTCGGCGTGGACAGAAGCCATACCGCCCAGCCTGCCTATTATGTCCATCGCCTTGACCAGAGCGTAATCGTCGGTCATCCAGCCGAGTTTCGCGTAGGCCATAAACATTTTGTAGGAACTGACCCCCTCCCGAAAACAATCGGGAAGTTCGTCCGCCTGTTTGAGGGTTTCAAAAAAACCGCCGTGCAGGGCGAAGTCTATGCAGGAACTCTCTCCCGCCTCCTTCTTCCATTCCTGTATAATTTTGAGCTGGCTCTGTCCGGGTTTCGCGTAGGCGTAATGGATGACGGTTGTCATGCCGCCCCAGGCCGCGCTGTGGGCAAGCCCCTCCAGATTATCCAAGTACACGGGATGAGTATGGGGGTCTATAAGGCCGGGAAAAACGTACGAGCCCTCAGCGCCTATAACCCGCGAGCCTTTGAGCTTTCCCGCCTTGCCCAGCGCGGCTATTTTACCGCCCTTTATTCCTACATCCCCAAGAATGATTTTTTCAGGATAAACAAGCATTCCGTTTTGAATGACAAGATCGAGTTTCTCCGCCATGAGACCTCCTTCAGGAAGACATTTTTATATTTTAGTTTTCCGGAGTCGGGATGTCAATTGCGCGTTACGCTCATCCCAAAACCAACGCGGATACGCTGTCCGCCCAATGGTATCCATACTTTATAATGAGCAGAAAAAGTGCCAAGTACCCCTCCAAAACTTAAAATTACTTAGCTTGTTATGGCATAAGGAATTACCGCGAAATGGATCAACCCGCCGGAACGGAAAGCAGAGAAATAATTGCGCGTCTTTCCAAAAAATGTAAAAAAAATGCGCCGTTATACATAGAGAAAAAGTAAACGACTATGCCTTAGAGCCTGTTCGGAATCTCCTTATAATTCGGAATTTGGGCGCATTTGCGGCGTAAAACGCCGCAAACCGGGCTTTTCGCTCCAATCTTTTGGCTGCGCCAAAAGGATTTCCGCTTC
>JAISQU010000231.1 GCA_031274005.1 Spirochaetales bacterium | reverse complement strand
GAAGCGGAAATCCTTTTGGCGCAGCCAAAAGATTGGAGCGAAAAGCCCGGTTTGCGGCGTTTTACGCCGCAAATGCGCCCAAATTCCGAATTATAAGGAGATTTTGAACAGGCTCTAAGCACCTGCGGTTCACGGCGCACACTCACGGGGACCCTGAAATTTTACCGGCCGTCTGCGGATCAAGCAGATAAATGTAGGGCAGAGGTTCGGAGTTTATGCCGGCCGCGCAGTAACGGTTTCCGGCTGCATCGGCGCGGCCCAGGCGCAGTTCATAGCGCGTCTGGTTTGACGCCGTAAAGCCGATCACCGCCTGCGGAGAATCCAGTCCCGCCGCGGAGCTGTCCGTGTCCGGGGCGAAGGCTTTGGCGCTGATCTGAGTTACGCTGACCGCAAGAGCGTCGGCCTTTGCCTGGTCAGGACTCCCGCCGTCTTCGGCAACCCACATAACGCCTTCGGGCCGCCTGTCCCTGTAGACGCTGTAAGAAACTTCGGCGGTTCCTTCGGGGTTTTCCAGTCCGCCTTTGGCCTGCATGGCGATGACATCCGCGGCGGCAAGGGAAGCGGGGAATATGCGCAGATCACTCCAGTAAGCGGAATCGCGTTCCACATAATAGGAAAAGCTCTGCGAGGCAAGATAAACGGCATTGCTTCCGGCAAAACGTATGTACTGCCCCCTGCCCGCTTCTTCTTCCTTTCCCAGAAGAATTTCCGTCCCGCCGGACGAACCGGAAATGCCTATGCGTTTTTGCGCCGTATCTTCAAGGGCAAAGAGGCCCCAGTTTTCGGGATTTTCCGTAACGGGGGGAAAAAGGCTTGCCCCGTCGAGAAGTTCCAAAAAGCGGTCGGCCTTGCTTCCGGCAGCCGGAAAGCTCTTGCCGTTTATCAGAACCGTCCAGCTTCTGCCCGCCTTTCCGGCCGTATCCGCGGCGCTGAGGGTTATTTTTTCTTCACCGTTGTAAAACTCGAGCCGGCCTATGGTTCCTGTCCGCAAAAAAGACGGGAAGGGACGCACCGAACGGCTTTCGGAGCCGCGGTAAGAGTAAAAAGCGCCCAAAAGAAGGCTGACGGAAAGGCCCGCCGCAAGCAGGCACAGGCCGAGAATTTTTGTTTTATACCTCATAGCGTTCCCTCCTTCGCAGATAACGCAGAATGCCGGCGCCCGCGATAAAAAGCGGAATGCAGACAAGGTTTACAATCTGCGAGAACAGTATCACCGCCTCGCGCGGCTCCCGCTCTTCAATGCGGCTCAGGCTCATGTCGCGCATAAGGCGCGCGCGTATCTGCATCAGGCTGTCCTCCCCGGAAAGCCAGTCCGCCGCGTTTTCAAAAAATGTTACGTTGTAATCGCTTTCGCCGACGCGCATAAGAACGTCGCGGCCCGCGTCGGCGTCGCCCAAAACGATAAGGCGGGTCTCGGGGGAGATGTCCCTCTTCGCTTGCGCGGAGGGGGATGAGCCCTCCGCGCCGGAAGGCGCGGGTTTTCCCGCAAAATAGCTGGGAAATGCCCCCTGCAGGGCAAGCGCCAGGGGGTAACGGCCGTCACTGTTCGCGGCCAAAACCCTGAAGCTCGCCGCCTCGTAGGGGTTCGTGGGGAACCTCTCCCGCAAAATCCACGACTCGCGCCCCGATGAAATAAGGGTCTCCGAGCTTACACCTCCCACAGGCCGGGGCGAAAGGCTGGAAGGCCAGAAAAGGGTAAAACCCGAAAGGCCCGCCGTTACAGGATGCGTGCGGGAAAACCCCTGCCCCGCGGCCGCGACCCAGTGATTGTAAAGCTCGTAGGACTGAACGGTCATAAAACCGGTATTGCGCTGTACGGGAATCCTCTTCGCGTTTGCGTCAAGAACCATGTCCTGACCCAGTTCGGCGCCGTATGTTTTGAGCATATCAAAAAGCGGCAGGCTGCCGTAGGCCGAAGGCGCGAGATTCCGCATAATATCCACATCCACAGCGTCGGCCGCGATGAGGGCCTTTCCTCCGCTCATAATGTACTGGTCTATGGCGTACAGGGCGGACTCCTCAAAATCCCTCCCGCCAAAAACAAAAAGAACCGATATGTCCGAGGGTATTTCTTCCCCGCGCTGCAGTTCCCGCACCGTATAGGACTCCGAAAGACGGCTCGCGAGCATGTTCATGTCGGAAGAAAGCGTCATGCCGTCCTTGCCAAAAAGAAAAGCCGCCGCGGGCTTTTTTCCGCTGACAAGTTTCTGGATGCGCCGCGTCAGTTCGTATTCCAGATTTGAAGGATTGAAGACCACAGGCAGGACCTCGCGGCTGTCCAGATAGGATATAACTATGCCCGTATACACGGTCGCCACGCTCTGCTCGTTCTGCTCAACCACCTGGACCTGCTGGGGCGCTATGCCCAACTCTTCCAGACGCAGCCCCTCCGCAGCGGCCTTTTCAGGATCAACAACGGAAACCCGTATCCTGCCGCGCCCGTAGGCCGCGTACTCGTACAAAAGGTCTTCTATCTGGCCGGGAATGGGAGTAAGAGTCTCAAGGCGTTTGGAAATATAATAGGTAAGAAGAACCTGTTCGGGAATATCCCGAAAAAGATTTTTCGACACATCTGAAATCGAAAAAGCCTTATTTTCCGTCAGATCTACCCGCGTGTAATACACAAGACTGTTTGCCGCCGCAAGAACCAGTACAAGAAGCGTCAGCGCGCTGAGAAGTATTTCCCGCGCGCGCAGGCCGCCGGCCGGCGGCTTTGTGTTTTTTTCGGTATTTCGCATTTCTCTAACTCCACTTTCTGAAAACGAGGGTTTTCACGCTCAGATATTGAAAGACCGCGCAGATGAAAAGAAAATACGCGATGTCCCGCGTGTCCAGGACGCCCTTGCGGAAGCTGTCAAAATGGTAGTCAAGCGAAAGATACCTTAAAACAGCCGCCAAAAAGGAAGGAACACCCGAAGCCTCGGCCGCGTAATGGATAAGGGTAAAAAAGATAAGGGCGCCCGCGCCCAGAAGAAAGGCGGAGACCTGATTCGTCGACAGAACAGAGCTAAACTGCCCTATGGACAGGGCCGCCGCGCCCAGAAAAAGAATGCCTATATACTCCCCCAGAATCTCCCCTGTCTCGAAATTCCCCAGGGGCAGAACAGTCAGGGGCAGGGGCAGGGTCAAGGCCATCAGTATACACAGGAACAAAAAAGGCCCCAGAAATTTCGCGGCGACAAGATGTACTTCCCGGTACGGCAGGGTAAGAAGCAGTTCCGCGGTACCCAGCTTGCGCTCCTCCGCCCAGCCCCTCATGGTGAGCGCGGGAATAAGAATAATGAAAACCATGGGGATAATCTCAAAATACCCGCGCAGGGACGCTACATTCCGCGCGGGAAAACGCAGAAGAAAGAAAAACCACACGGACATAAAAACAATGAAAGCCGCGCCCAGAACATAGGCAATGGGCGAGTTAAAAAAAACCGCCAGTTCTTTTTTTACGAGCGGATATATTCTACGCATTTTCGCCTCCTCTTTCGTTTTTCGCATCCTCCCCGGTAAGCCGCGAAAAAAGGGTTTCCAGACTGTAGCGTTCTTTTGTCAGCGAACGCAGCCGCAGGCCGCGGGAGAGCGCCCAGTCAAAAAGAATGTCGCCCCCCTCCGCGCCGGCCTCAAGGGAAACCCGCGCCTCGTACAATTTGAAGCCGGCCTGCCGCGCGGGCTCATCCGCCTCACGCAGTTCCTGAAAACTTTCAACGGCGGCAAGGCGCGGAATGCCGGCAAGCTCTTCGCGGTTTAAGGATTTTTCGGTTTTGAGCGTGAGCGCGTACTCTTGCCCCCCCTTCAGGCGCGCGGCAATCTCGTCGCGGGTTCCGCTCGCGGCGATAAGGCCCTCGTTCAGAATAAGAATTCTGTCGCAGAGGGCTTCGACCTCCTGCAAAATATGCGTCGAAAGGATAACCGTTTTCTCGTCTCCCATTTTGCGGATGAGCCGCCGTACTTCGATGATCTGGTTGGGGTCAAGGCCCGCGGTGGGTTCGTCAAGAATGAGGATGGCCGGATTATGAATAATGGCCTGGGCAAGACCGGTGCGCTGGCGGTAGCCCTTTGACAGCTTGCTGATGGTTCTCTTCCGCATTTTTTCAAGACCGCATTCCGAAATCGCCGCCTCAACCGCGCGCGCCCGGCTGCCGGGCGGAATGCCCCTGGCCGCGGCCACAAAGTCCAGGTATTCCCCTACCGAAAAATCCCCGTACACGGGAGAGCTTTCCGGCAAATAACCGACGGCGGCCTTTACCCCGACAGGATCTGTTTCCACATCACAGCCGCCGACCACCGCCCTCCCCCGCGAGGGAAAATGATAACCCGTCAGGATTTTCATGATGCTCGTCTTTCCCGCCCCGTTGGGCCCCAAAAGACCGACAATTTCACCGGGACTCACGCGAAAGCTCGCGTCTTTTACCGCGGTAAAACTTCCGTAGGATTTTCCCAAATTCTCAGCTTCGATCATACCGGCGCCTCCAGAGTATTCAATCCGCGTTCGGCATAGGCAGAATCTGCCCGTCGCGCGTCAGGAAGGTGTCGGGAAAAATCTCCCGCGCTTCCCGCAGCAGCTGTTTCAGGTCCCGCTCCATGTAGCGCGGACTGTAATGAATAAGCCCCATTTTACCGACCCCGCCCGCGCTTTTCGCGATGGCCGCCGCCTGCTGCGAAGTCATGTGTTTTTTCTCGCGGGCCGACTCCTCCAAATCCCTGGCGAACATCCCTTCGCAAATCAGTATGTCGGAGTCCCTCACATGGGCCGCGGCGCTTTCCACGAAAAGCGTATCCGTTATAAAAGAAAACTTGCGGCCCGCGCGGGGCGGCCCAAGAACATCTTCCGGCAGAATCATTTTTCCGTTTTCCAAAGGAACGCCCTGTCCCGACTGAAGCCGCGACCACAGCGGCCCCCGCGGTACGCCCAGCTCCAGAGCCTTGTCGGGATGAAAAACCCCCGGCCGCATGTCTTCCGCAAAAGCATAGCCCACGCAGGGTTTGGTATGGCGCAGGGGAAAACTGGTAACCGCGTAACCCTCCCGCCGGAAGACCTCGCCCGGCTGGCCGGGATTCCCAATCTCCTCGACAATGATTTCGTAGTTGATGTACATATCCAGAACCCTGCGGTTCAATTCAACAAACTCGCGTATCCTGGGCGGCCCGATTATGTACAGGGGTTCCGAACGGTCAACCTGACTGGAGAGCATCAGTATACCGGGAAGCCCGGTAATATGGTCCGCGTGCGTATGCGAAATAAAAATCGCGGTGATCTTCTTCCATTTCAGATTCAGGCTGCGTAAAGACACCTGCGTCCCCTCCCCGCAGTCAAAAAGAAAAAGATCGCCCTCACGGCGCAGCAGAACCGATGTCAAAAAACGGCCGGGAAGAGGCATCATCCCCCCCGTACCCAAAACGAAGGCTTCTAAACTCATAATTTGAAAAGAAGATAGCACATTACAGGAGAAAAAACAAGCGCAGTAAGCGGAGGGGCAGGGCATCGGCGTTTACTTTTTTCGAGTCATCTATAGCGCATTTCTTGCGGCTTAGCCGCAAGAAACCGGGCTTTTCGGGGGTTCCGCCGCTGGCGCGGCCGCTTCGCGCCCCTTCAATC
>JAISQU010000227.1 GCA_031274005.1 Spirochaetales bacterium | reverse complement strand
GAAGCGGAAATCCTTTTGGCGCAGCCAAAAGATTGGAGCGAAAAGCCCGGTTTGCGGCGTTTTACGCCGCAAATGCGCCCAAATTCCGAATTATAAGGAGATTTTGAACAGGCTCTTAGAGTTGTTCGGAAACCCGGCGGGGGTAACTCTTGCCATCCGCGCAGCCTTGACACGCGCCGACAAGTCCCGTAGGCTTGTTGTATCAAAGTAATACCGGAGAGGTTTTATGGCTACAGTAGAGCTCAGGAACATCTCGAAAGTCTATGAGGACGGTACGCAGGCCGTAAATAATGTAAATCTTACTGTTCACGATAAGGAGTTTGTTGTTTTTGTCGGGCCCTCCGGCTGCGGCAAGACAACCACCCTGCGCATGATCGCGGGGCTGGAGGAGATTTCCGGAGGGGATCTTACCATCGATGAAAAACGTGTTAACGATATTCCCCCCAAGGACAGGGACATCGCCATGGTGTTTCAAAATTACGCCCTGTATCCGCACATGAGCGTTTACAACAATATGGCTTTCAGCCTGAAGATTCGCAAGCTCCCAAAAGGCGAAATTGACAAGCGCGTTAAGGAGGCGGCGAAAATCCTCGACATTGAAACGCTGCTGAACCGTAAACCCAAGGCGCTTTCCGGGGGGGAGCGGCAGCGCGTTGCCGTGGGCCGGGCGATAGTACGTCAGCCCAAGGTGTTTCTTTTTGACGAACCCCTGTCCAACCTGGACGCGAAACTGCGCGTTCAGATGCGGGCGGAGATAGCGGCTTTGCATAACCGCCTTCAGGCGACAATGATCTACGTTACCCATGATCAGGTTGAGGCGATGACTATGGGCGACAGGATTGTCGTTATGAAAGACGGGGTTATCCAGCAGATAGGCGGTCCGCTGCATCTTTATAATCATCCTGAAAACCTTTTTGTCGCGGGCTTTATTGGTTCGCCGCCCATGAATTTTTTCCCGGCAACAGTTATCGAAGAATCAGGGGGTCTATTGGAGGCCGATGAAGGCGGTTTCAGGATAGGAGTTCCGGCAAGCGCCGCGGCCCTGCTGAAATCCCGGGAAGGGCAAAACATTGTCTTTGGTATCCGGCCGGAGGATCTTGTCCTCGCGGAAAAGGAGGAAGACCTCAAAACTTTCCGGGCGGTAATACGGGTGGTGGAACCTCTGGGTTCGGAGATTCACCTGTACGCAAAGACAGGCGAGCAGTCCCTGATTGCCCGCGTACCCCCGCACCGCAGCTTCAAGGTGGGCGAGACGGTCAGCTTTAGCCCCAACCCGGACAAACTCATCTTTTTCGACCCCGAAACCGGAAAATCGCTTTTCACCCGCGGCAGCTCAGATTGAAGCCAGGGCATTGCGAAGCAATTCCCTGTGTTCTTTGCTTTCAATGGCCGGGAGAAGTGAAAAAGATAGCGTTTTTTATGCCGAAGACTTTTAAAAACTAAACGCAGATACCCTGGTTCCGGCCTGCTTGCCTGAATCCCCGAAAATGTGGAAGATATGCTTATGGAAATATCTCAAGCGTTCATGTGTCTTGAATCTTTCGGCGTATTGCTGCCGGAAATACTTATCCCCGCGGCGGGGATAGATATAGGCGAGTGGGCTGTGATCGCCTGCGACCAGTACACATCCGAGCCGGAGTACTGGAACAGGGCCGCGCGCATCGCGGAAGGAAAACCCTCCGCCCTGCACTGCATTCTCCCCGAACTGTACCTGCATTCGGACAGGGCGGATTCGGCCATCGCCGCCATCAAAAACACTATGAAGGATTATCTTGCGCGGGGTATTTTGCGCCCGCTGCCGCCGGGCCTTATTCTTGTGGACAGGAAAACGCCTTTCCATAAATCCCGCAGGGGCGTGGCGCTGGCCCTCGATATGGAACACTACGATTACAAGCCGGGCAGCCAAAGCCTTATACGCCCCACCGAGGGTACAATAGTGGAGCGCCTTCCGCCCCGCGTAAAGATTCGCAGGGACGCCGCCCTGGAACTGTCCCATGTTATGGTGTTGATTGACGACCCCAAAAACGAGCTTATGGGAGAGCTTTTCGATATGGCGGCCGGCGAGACTCCCGTGTACGAGGGCGAACTTATGCTCGGCGGCGGCAGCGTAACAGGGCGATGGCTCTCGGCTGAAAAGGCCGCGCCTCACCTGGCCGAAAGCCTGTCCGTTTTAAGCCGCGGCGCGGGTAATCTTCTTTTCGCCATGGGTGACGGCAACCACTCCCTGGCCACGGCGAAGGCCGTGTGGGAAGAAACAAAACCTTCTCTTTCCGCGCAGCAGCGGAAAAATCATCCCCTGCGGTATGCCCTTGCTGAAGTCGTCAACCTCTACGACCCCGGTCTGGAGTTTCACGCCATACACCGCATCATAAAAGAAATAAACCCCGCCGATTTCTTCTCCTTCCTCCGCGGAAAACCCGGCTTTACCCTTGAAACAACATCCTCTGCGGATGAAACAGCGGCGCTCTGCGCGGCCGGCCGCGGTCCCGACACATTTACGGCGGGCCTGCTTTCCCGCGGGGAATACGCGGTTATCCGCTTTCGCAAAGCCGGCGCGATCATTCCAACCGGAATCATCCAAAGCCTCATAGAGGAATTTCAGGGCGCGCACGGAGGAAAAATCGATTACATCCACGGCGGGGATTCACTGTTCGCCCTCAGCGCCGGGGAAAACACCGCGGGGCTGCTTCTTCCCGCCCTGTCCGAGGACAAACTTTTTCCCGCCGTCATACAGGACGGGGTATTACCGCGAAAAACTTTTTCTCTGGGCGAAGCGCCGGAAAAACGCTTTTACCTTGAAGGCCGCCGTATCGGCTGGTCACCCGCTTGAGATTTTATAAAAAAACCGCTATGCTTATAAATGTAGTGAAATTTCCGGCTTTTTTATTGGTAGTATTGATCTTCATGGCCGCGCCTCTGTCCGGTCAGGTCGCTCCTGCCCGTCTTGTCTACGCGTTTCTGGGAATAAAAGCCCCCGACTATATAACAGCGGACGGGCGAACGGTTGAGCGGCGCATGATATCCGAGCTTGTACGGCTTGGGGTGTCGGAAAATTTCAGCCTTATTACCCCGCGCAACAGGGAAACTCTGCTGCAGAATATTCAGGTCGGGGGAACGGCAAAAACGGCGGCGCCCTTTGCCCCCGGATCTCTTCCCAGTGCCCGCAGCATGATTATCGGCCAGCTCTCACGTTCCGAAGAGATATACCGTCTCCAGCTTGAAATTCTGAGAACAGAAAACCTCTCTGTTACTAATAGCGTGCAAAAGAATTTCCCCGGGCTGGAACCGCTGCTTGACGATATTCCGCCCATGCTCCATACGCTCTTTGATCTTCCCGAAGTTTCGCAGCTTCATGTTCCCCTGCCCCCGGACATCGCGGCTGAAACTCCCGTTATACAGGACGCCGCGCCGAAGCCCGCTTCCGTCCGTCCGTCCATGGCTGATATCGCCGGTTCATGGAAGGGAGACAACGGCCTTGACTCCATCAGGATAGACGCGGACGGCAGCGCCCTGGGGCATCTGGGCGGCTGGAATCTTATTCTTCTGGCCGTCACCATTGAGAACGACCGGATTATCGTTAAACAGGACGAGCCCAACTCCCCCAAACTGTATATGAATACTTTTCCCTACAGTCTGGCGGCAAAAATTTCCGAGATCGCGCGGCCTGTTCAGTGGACCTTTACCCTTTCTGAAGATAAAAGCAGTCTTGCGGGCATTGAGGAATCAACGTCGTTTCAGATCGAGCAGGGCGAAATTGTCTCCTGGGATGATTCCCATACCCGTCCGGTTACCTGGATCCGTTCTTCGAAGTGATTTTCCGCTTATAGAATAAAAAGACAAGAACTCCGCCTATGGCGGCGAAGGCCCGGAGAAAAGGTTCCAGCCTGAGGGAAACCGGCTTTTTCAGAACAACAAGCCCGCCCGGCGAGAGCAGGCGCGGTTTTTCCCTGTAGCCGGTTACGCGGATAATGCCTTCGCGGGGCCCGAGCAGAAGAAGCCGCCGGCCTTCCTTGATGATGCTGTCGGGATCGGAGCGCAGAGCCGTCACCGAGGAACTCAGGGCTTTCCCCTGAATTTTCAGGCTCTGAATATTTTTTTTCAAAATTTCAGATTGTAGATTTATGTTTTTATATGCGAAATGACCCGTACCGCCAAAAAAGAATGTGGTAACAAGATACAGAATAAGGGCCGTATACACGGACACAATGAGTCTGGTACGCATTTATCTTAGAATACGGTAATGTTAAAGGATTTCTTGAGTTAAAACCAAGCGTTATTGACTTAAAAAAAACACTAGAGTAAAGTATATGTAGTGTTGTAAGTGCCAAAGGATTTTATGGTTTACTGCTTTATGCCGATGTAAGTTGTATGTAGCCAGTTTCAGGAGAGGATATGTCGATCATAAACGATAAAGAAAACGGGGAAGCGAGATCCCATATGCCGGCCGAAGATCTCGAACAATACGGAGTCTGGGTCAAAGCGGGGCCTGAAACTGTCCAGGAAGAGCCCTCTGACCGGGATGATTTCGATTTGTCGGACCTCTCCGGTGTAAACGATGCGAGTACCGAAATCACCGAGGAAGAAGAAGCCCTGCTGGGATCTCTGGAAGAAAAATCACGGCAGGAGTCCGGCGGCGAATCCCTTGGCGATATGGATGATTTCTCTTTTGACGCGCCGGAAGAGTCCGCCGTGGACGATGATTTTTCTTTTCCCGACATCGAAGACATGCAGACCAAAAGCGCCGGCGCGGCGGACGATGATGAGATTGAAATAGAGTCCGACGCCGGTTCCGCCGGCGATGATTTTGCGCTGCCGCAGGAAGAATCCCTGAGCGATGATTCAGCCGGCGAGTCTTTTGATCTGGACTTTGACCTTGAGGAGCCTCCCGCGGAAGAGGACGAAAAAGATACATTCGACGATATAGCCGCGGTCGAGCGTGAAATGACGGCGCCCGCCCCCGAATCCGCGCCGGAGCCTGAGGCCGGGCCGGAAACCGAAGAGGAGCCGGAGATAGAGGTCGAAGAGAAGCCTGAGATTGAAATTGAAGAGGATCCCGAACCCGAACCGGAGGTTGAACAGAAGCCTGAACCGGAACCCGATGTTGAACCGGAAATCGAAGAGGAGCCGGAGATAGAGGTTGAAGAGAAGCCTGAAATTGAAATTGAAGAGGAGTCTGAAGCCGAACCGGATACTGAACCCGAACCGGAGGTTGAACAGGAACCCGCAGCCGGACCGGAGCCGCAGGTCGAACCGGAACCCCCTGCGCCGGCAGTATATGCGCCTCCTGCGGCGGCGCAGGACGGGAGCGCGGGAATCCTTCTCAAAATTGAGGAAGAGCTGGCGAGCATAAAATCCGAACTTGCGGAACTCAAAAAAGAATTAAGCGGACTGCGCGTTGCCGGAGTATCTTCGGCCGCGCCAGGCGCCGAAGACCATCATAAAGCCCAGGGCGGAGACAGCGGTTTCTTTGCCGACGATGAGGACGAGGATGAGACCATTGCCCTTACGGGAGACGAGCTTGATAATATTCTGTCAACGGCCGACATAACGGAAGAAGACGGAGAATCCGATATTCCCGACGATATTCTGAACTTTAACGTGGACGCGCCTCCCCCTTCGGCGGAGGACATCGCGCTTGACTTTAGCGAACCCGAAGCGCAGGCGCCCGCCGCGGCTTTGCCCGGTCAGGAAGAGATTTTGCCTGATACCGAAGCGGCGGCCGGCGTGGACCTTGATCAGGATATTCAGGAAGAGATTTCCGCGGACGCCGGTTTCGCGGTCGGCGATACGGACCTTGATCTGGAACTGGATGACAAAACGGAAATCTCCATCGAAGACGCCGAACCCGAAGCCTCTTCTCCGGGCGAGAGCCTTGACCTGGGCGAAGGGGATTTTTCCATTGATATGACGGATTCCGCGTCCGCGATGGAAGAGAAAGCGCCCGGCGATATAATTTCGCTGGATGACGCGCCCGCTGCGGCGGAAAACATCCCGCTGACAACGCCGGAAGAGCAGGCAATCATCGAAGAATACAACAGGGAACTGGATAACTTCGGCGCGGAAGACATCCGCCTCGAAACTGTCGCGGAAGAAACAATCTCCGAAACGATTATGGACGAGGCGGCTGTTCCCGGCGAAGAAGAGGCGGATGTCGAATTTGATCTTGACTCCCTACAGGAATCCGCCGGGGAGCCGGAAGCCGAAATCGAAACCGGCGGCGAAGAGGAACCCTCCCCCGAGGCCTTTGAAGAGAAACTTGACGAAATCGAAATACCGGCCCAGGAGGCTGAGGCTCCGGCGAAGACGGACAAGGCCCCCGCGGGCGCGACGGTCGACGGGGTGCAAATCTCCGAAAACGTCAAGGAAGAAATAAAGTCCGTGTTGAAGTATATGGATCAGCTTCTGGAATCCCTGCCTGAGGATAAAATTCAGGAGTTTGCTCATTCGGAGCATTTCGATGTTTACAGACGACTTTTCGAAGAATTGGAACTGGAGTAAACTATGGGGCTTTTAAAACGCTTATTGCAGGAAGAGAAAGGCTCCGGCCTTCTCAAACGCGCGGTTACGCTGAAAAATTACGAATTTGATTCGGAGAACGCGGAAGAAAAAAAAAACGGCCCAAAGCCTTTGACGCCGAAGCCATCCTCAACCCGGAAAAAGGCATAGAAGAACTTCTGCGCGATATAGGCAGCCTGAGACTCGGTTTTGAATATCCGGCGGGGTTGTTTGCCGCCCTGAAAGAGCATCTTGCCATGAAAAAGGGCGCGTTGCTTCTGCCGGAAAACGAAACAGGTATTTTCGCCCCCTGGTCGATTGCAGGGTTTGACAAGACGACGCAGCGCCGCATGAGGATTCCGCCGGACCTGATCTACGACGCCTTTCGCGTAACCGAGTCAAAAATAATTCTGGCAAACCTGCAGGAGTTCGCCGGCCTGGCGCCCTGTTTTTCAAGCCGGGAGGCGGCCCTGAGCGAGCGGCTGGCTCTTTGTTTATTTACATCGGCGCACAGAATAATAGGCGTCCTTATTATCGCCGAATCGCCCTACCTTCTTCTGGGTGATTCGTTTTTGCGCCTGTTCCTGACTGTTGTGACGTATCTTGCCTCTCCTCTTTTGGCCCACTCCCGCAGCGCGCGTCTTCACAAGCGTAAGGATCACGGATATGTACGAAAAGAGCGCTTTCTTATCTCCCTGAAAAAATACGCGCAGGAAATTCCGGCGAACGGGGCGCTTGCGTTTTTTACTATAAACGCGAAAACCATTGTCGCGAAAATCCGCGAATCGCATCCCGACATTGATGAGTACAGGGTTGTTCAGGACATTACGGCCGTTATAGCGACCCTGCTCAGCGGATCGCCTGTTTTTGTATCGTCGAACAAGAAAAAAATTCTGGCGGTAAGGCAGGCCGGGCAGATCGATTCCGCGCTTCTGATCCACCAGGTGTCCCTTATGATACGCAAACTCTTTCCGGAAGCCGATGAGATACCGGACATTGAAATTACGGAAAACTCCCTGCCGGCCGGGGAAATTCCGGATGATGCAATAGATCAATTTCTTTGATGGAAAAAATCCTGCCTTCAAAAAGCGGCCTGCCCACGGCTGTGAGCGGCGGCCGCTATCTTCATTCTTCGTATGACCCCGCGAAAGAAGCGCAGAGGTTTTCCCTTTCGGCGGGGCATATCCCGCGGGGAAGTATAGTCGTTCTTCTGGGGGAGGCCCTGGGTTACCTTTCGCGGCAGCTTCAGAAGGATCATCCGGGGATACGCATTCTGCCGGTTTATTGTTCCGCGTACTTCTACGAAAACAGGACGGACCCCTCCGGCGGGGATGATTTTTCATCCTGGCGGCCCGGCGGCCCGGAAACTTTCGGCGTATTTCTTCGCAGGCGTATCCCCGATACGCAGTTCCCGGCGCTGCGCGTTCTGGAATGGGAGGCCGCGGAGCGGGCCTTTCCGCGGCTTATGAGGCTGCTCAGGGAAGATCTTGCCCGCTTCGGCCGGCAGGTAAACGGTTCGCTTCTGACTACCGCTGTTTTCGGAAAAAAATGGATTACAAACAGCATACGCAATTATCTTGCCCTGGACAAAGCCTCTGTTTTGAAAAAGCTGTCCGGGCCTGTGTGTATAGCGGCGTCGGGCCCCGGCCTCGCGGACGCCCTTTCTTTTCTTGAGCGCAAAAGGCGGAGCTTTACCCTTTTCGCCCTGCCCTCGGCGGCGGATTTTCTCACCCGGCGGGGAATAATTCCCGAAGCGATCTTCATGACCGATCCGGGTTTTTATACCGGCCTGCACTTTCGCGCTCTGGCGCGCCTGGCGGGAAAAACGGAGAACCGCGCAGCTTCTCCGGCCGGGCCCGCGCTTCTTATGCCCTTACCGGCGTACGCGGGGCTGCGCGGCGGCGTTCTTCCCGCGGCTCTTTTTCACCAAGGCAGCGCCCCGGAAAAAATACTTCTTGAGGGGATTCCCGGCGCGCCCCCGTATATACCTTCAAACGGGACTGTCGCGGGAACGGCCATGCAGGCGGCCCTTTCCCTGGGGGCGGGACCCGTCATTCTTGCGGGCATGGATATGGCGGCCAGGGGCATAGAAGAACATGTGCGGCCCAACGCTTTTGACGAATATTACGCGGCGGACGGCCGCCGCCTTAAACCGGAAGAAGGGGAACGGGCCGCGCGTATATTCACACTGTACCCCGACAGGCTGGACGGCGCGTGGCGGACCTCGCCTTCCCTGCGAACCTACGCGGGCTGGTTTTCCTCCATGGCGGACGCGCGTCCGGGCAGTATATTCCGTGTTTCCGCTTCGCCTGTTGATACGGGCGGCGGCTGCACTTTTGGGGAGGCGGAAAAACTTCTGGGAGAAAAGCCTGACTGCGTCTTTGAGCGAATGAGCCTGCCCGCACTGAATCAGCGCAGGGAAAAAGTCTTCTCCTTTATAAAAACCATTGAAAAAAGCGTTCCGGACGATGAGCTTGCCATGCTGATTGATACGGCGGGTGTTCTGGAACTGAAAAAGGCGGCACTCAATCCCTATTCCGCACAGCCGGACAGGGAAAAAGCCGAAGCGAGAGTCCTCGCGGAGATTGCGGATTTTTGCTCGTTTCTGTATTCTGTGCTGAAGGCGCTATGAACCAGGCAATCTTTGAGCGCAACATACTCAGCCTGAGGCGCAGCGACCCCGGCCTCGCGGCAAGGCTGGTCCGGGCCGCCGCCGCGGCGAACGCCGGTTTTACCCTGTCGAAAACGCAAAAAACCGTAATGGTTCTTGACACGGGCGAAGGCCGGAGAGCTCTGCACTCCCTCTTTGACCCTGAAAAAGAAGGACAGCGCCTTCTTGCGGCCTGCGCGCGGGACGGTTTTCTTCTTTTTTTGGGTTTCGGCTGCGCCTACCATATTCTGCCCTGCCTTACGCGGCCTGAAATCTCGCGGATTGTGATTCTGGACAGGGACATAGGTCTTCTGAAAGCCGCGCTGGGTGAAATTGACCTGAGACCTCTTTTCATTGACCCGCGCGTGTGTTTTCTGGTTGACCCCGCACCGGAGGAATTGCGGTCTTTTGTTTTGTCCAATTATTTTCCGGCCCTCGCGGGGGATCTGCGTACCGTAGCGCTGCGCCCCAGAGTCGAGATGGAAAAAGATTTTTTTCACGGCTGTATGCAAATCATCAGGGAGAGCCTCGACGCCCTTTCCGGGGACTTTACCACACAGAACCGTTTTGGGAAAAAATGGTTTCTGAACACCCTGTCCAATCTTGAAGCCGCCGGAAAAAGTTTCGCGGCGCTTATTCCAAAACGCGGGGCAATAGTTACAGGAGCGGGCCCTTCTCTTGAGTACGCCATCGCCGGCATCAAAAACAGCAGGAAGGAGAATCTTCTCATCGCGACCGACACATCCCTTCCGGTACTCCTTCAGCACGATCTGTGTCCCGACGCGGTAATATCGATGGACTGCCAGCACATCAGCTATAATCATTTTCTTGCGGGATACCCCGAAGGCGTTCCCCTTGTTCTGGATTTAGCCTCGCCGCCGGTCATTGCCCGGCTCACCCAAAAACTGATTTTTTTTACAAGCGGAAATCCGTTCTCCCAATACCTCGCCGGCCGCTGGCGGCAGTTTCCCTTTATCGATACATCGGGAGGAAACGTTTCCTACGCGGCCGTTTGTCTTGCCGACAGCCTGGGCGCGCAGGAAATTTTCTTGTACGGAGCGGACTTTTCTTATCCTGAGGGAAAAAGTTACGCCCGCGAAGCATATATATACCCCTTTTTCCGCGGCAGGGAAAGCCGCGTTGAGAGTATAGAAAGCCTCTTTGCTCATTTTCTGTTCCGCGGCCCTGTTTCCGCGGTGTGGGAAAATGGCTGCGTCCGCTATACCGGCGCGGGAATGCTTCATTACAGGGAAAGGCTTGAAAACTTATGCGGCGCTCTGCGCGCGCGGCTTGTTCCCTGCCCCGGCAAGGGTGAACCCATTGTGATGAAAAACCCCGCGCGGGAAAACCCTCCCCGGCCGCGCGGGGGCGGCGCCCTCCGGTCTTTCGCGGCGGAAAGCGGCAAAGGAAGCTGGCGGGAATTTCTTGCCGCATACAGAGAAAGCCTCAGGGCCCTGCCGCCGCCCCATAAGCCCGTTATGTCCTATCTGCACGGGCTTTCTAAAGAAGAAAAAGATGTGTGGACAACCCTCCTGCCCGTGACGGCGGCCTGTTTCAGGCCGCCTGCGGAAAAGCCGGACGCGCCGGAACTGTTGGAGCTTGCCCGGTCCTGGGCGCTGAAAACGATAGAAAGATTTTTGTGAGCGTCCCCCGCCGCGCCGGCTTTGCGGTTTTTTGCCTCTTTTTTAAAAAAGCCTCTTTTCCCCTTGACAAAAGAACGGCTCTATTTTAGAATAAAAATGTATCGATATATAAATATCGATAAAAATTTAGCATATATTATGGATGATTCGAGTCAAAACAATGAATGAATATCTTACGCTGAAAACAACAAACTGCAAGAACTGCTACAAATGTATACGCCACTGCCCGGTAAAGTCTATACGCTTTGACAATAACCAGGCTCATATTATTACGGAAGACTGCGTTTTGTGCGGGAACTGCTTTGTCATCTGTCCGCAAAACGCCAAGGAAATCCGGAACGACATGGGCAGGGCGGAAGCCCTTCTGCGGGAAGCCAAAGAGGTCTACGCCAGCGTGGCCCCCTCCTTCGCGGCGAATTATGGCCTCCCTTTCAGTTCGCTGGAAAAAGCCCTGAAAGAGCTGGGCTTTGCCGGCGCAGAAGAAACCGCGCTCGGCGCGACCATCGTAAAGCGCGAGTATGACGAACTTGTCAGCCGGGGAAGCCAGGATGTGATTATCAGTTCCTGCTGCCACAGCGTGAACCAGCTTATCCAGAAGTATTACCCCGCGGTGCTGCCGTCCCTGGCTCATATCATATCCCCCATGCAGGCGCACTGCATGGACATAAAGCGCCGCCGGCCGGAAGCCAAGACGGTGTTTATCGGCCCCTGCGTCTCGAAAAAGGCGGAGGCGGAAACCTTCGCCGGTTTTACCGACTGCGCGCTGACTTTTGAGGAGCTTTCCCTCTGGTTCGAAACGCGGAAGGTTTCCCTGACGCCGGAACCGGAAGAGGCCAACAACAATACCCTGGCGCGGCTTTTTCCCCTTTCCGGCGGAATCCTGCGTACCATGAAAAAGGCGAACAGGGACTACGCCTACCTTTCTGTGGACGGCATGGAAAACTGCATTCGGGCCGTGGAGGATGTGGCAAAAGGAAATTTGAGTAAATGCTTTATAGAAATGTCCGCCTGTCCGGGAAGCTGCGTGGGCGGGCCTGTCATGAACCGCGGCGGGCAGAAGGATAAAACCTCTTCCGGCTTCCTGCCTGACGGCAGAAGGTACTACCCCGTACGGGATTATATCGCCGTGTCCTCCCGCGCCGGCAGCGAAGACTTTCCCGTGGAGAGCTGCAGCGCGGAAAAACTCAGCAAACCCATGCCCTCCCTTATGCCCCGCAAGATACACCTGGGCGAAAGCGCCATACTCGAGGCGCTGCGGAAAATGGGAAAAACCCGGCCGGAACACGAGCTGAACTGCGGAACCTGCGGCTACAATACCTGCCGCGACAAGGCCATTGCCGTACTGGAAGGCAAGGCAAATTTGTTTATGTGCCTGCCCTATCTGATAGAAAAGGCCAAATCATTTTCCGACGATATTATCAAAAATACTCCCAACGGAATCATCGTTCTGAATGAGGATATGGAAGTGCAGGAAATCAATACGGCGGCCTGCAGGCTCCTCAATATAACGGCCTCGCATATTCTGGGCGATCAGGTAGTACGCATACTGGACCCCGGGCCGTTCCTGGAGGCGGTGGAGCAGAAAAAGAACACATACAACAAGCTGACCTATCTTGCGGATTATGAGAAATACGTCGACGAAACAGTCATTTTTGATACGAATTACCACATCATTATCTGCATCATGCGCGATGTGACCGAAGAGACGAACCGAAAAAAAACAAAAGAGGATTTTAACCGCAAAACCATGGAAATCACGGACAAAATTATCGAAAAGCAGATGCGGGCCGTGCAGGAGATCGCATCCCTTCTGGGCGAGAGCACCGCGGAAACAAAAATCGCGCTGACAAAATTAAAGGAGAGCCTGAACGATGACTAGCCTGTGTACCGACGCGGGCTATTTGAGCCTGAACAAGGAAGGGGAGCAGCTCTGCGGCGACCATGTTGAAATCATCTGTTCAGGCGGCGGGACTATCGCGGTTCTTGCCGACGGGCTGGGCAGCGGGGTCAAGGCGAGCATTCTATCAACGCTGAGCGCGAAAATTATTTCCACCATGATGGCCAATTCCCTTACCGTGGAGGATTGCGTTGCAACGATTGCCGCCACCCTGCCGACCTGCAAGGTGCGCCGGATTGCCTATTCGACTTTTACGATTATCCGCGTGTCCGCAAGCCTGGACGCGGAAATCATTCAGTACGATAACCCCCACGTTATTCTTCTGCGCGACGGCAAAAACTATCCCTACGCGGAGACAGCCGAAACAATAGGCGAAAAAACGATTTACAAAACCCGCATCAAGCTAAAGGAAGACGACACCTTTATCGCGGTAAGCGACGGCGCGGTACACGCCGGAATCGGCATGAGCCTGAACTTCGGCTGGCAGCGCGAAGACATTATCCGCTTTATGGAAGAGGCGTATGAGCGCGAACTGACGGCAAAAACCCTGAGTTCAATTCTTTTGAACAAGTGCTATTCCCTGTACGAGGGAAAGCCCGGGGACGATACGACCGTGTGCATAGTAAAGATCCGCCCGCGCCGGCCCATCAACCTTTTGATTGGACCTCCCGCGAATCCCGAGGACGCGGACAAGATGATGAGCCTGTTTTTTTCCAAGGAGGGCAAGCACATAGTCTGCGGGGGAACGACAGCGGACCTCGCGGCGCAGTTTTTGGGAAAGTCGGTGCAGGCCGGCCTTCCCCTGTACTATGACCCCGACATTCCCCCGACGGCGGTGATTGAGGGGGTGGAACTGGTTACAGAAGGCGTAATTACGATAAACCGTGTTCTGGAATACGCCCGCGATTATATCAAGGACAACGAAAACTACGCTTACTGGAATTACAGTAAAGACGGGGCCTCGCAGATTGCGCGGCTTCTTTTTGAGGAGGCGACCGACATCAATTTTTATGTGGGAAGGGCCATCAACCCCGCGCATCAGAATCCGAATCTTCCTATAGGATTCAGCATTAAGATGCGCCTTATAGAAGAACTATCGGCCTGTCTGAAAGAGATGGGAAAACAAATTAAGGTAAGTTACTTTTAACGCGAAGCAAGGAGAGCGAAGCATGAGTGCGCGGTTTGAGTATGAATGTGTCGACAAAATTGTCGACGAGCTGGGGGCCAAACCCAGTTCCATAATTGCCATCCTGCAGGGTGTGCAGGAAGAGTACAGATATCTGCCGCCGGAAATATTTCCGCATTTGGCGCGCAGGCTTAATGTAAGCGAGGCGCGGATATACAGCGTCGCCACGTTTTACGAAAACTTTTCTTTGGATCCCAAGGGGGAGTACATCATCAAAATTTGCGATGGTACGGCCTGCCATGTGCGTAAATCCATTCCCATTCTGAACAGGCTGCGCGAAATACTGGGGCTGTCCGAAGACAAGGTTACTACCGGCGATTTGGGCTTTACCGTGGAAACGGTTTCCTGCCTGGGCGCCTGCGGCCTTGCTCCGGTTTTAACGGTGAACGACAAAGTTTTTCCCGCGATGACGCCGGAAAAAGCGGAAAAACTTTTGGCGGAACTGCAATCAAAGAGGAATACGGGAGGCGCGCAAAATGCTTGATTCAAGAAGCGCCCTGCGCACAACGCGCGAGGCCTATGCGAAGAGTTTTCAGAACGAAAAAAAGAAGATTCTGATATGCGCGGGAACCGGCTGCCTCTCATCAGGCTCGCTGGAAATCTACGAGCGGCTTATCGCCCTCATGAAGGAAAAAAATATAGCCTGCGCGGTAGAACTGAAGCGGGAAACGGCGGGGGACGCCCTTCATCCGGTGGGAATAAAACGCAGCGGCTGTCACGGCTTTTGCGAAATGGGCCCCCTCATCCTGATAGAACCGGAAGGGTATCTGTACACAAAAGTAAAACTTGAAGACTGCGAAGAGATTATCACGAAAACAATCGCCGGCGGTGATGTCGTGGAGCGTCTTGTCTATCACAAAGAGGGGGTCTCCTATACGCGCAGGAACGAAATTCCTTTTTACGAAAAACAGACGCGGCAGGTTCTGGAACACTGCGGACAGATAGACGCTACCTCCATCAAGGAATATTTCGCCGTGGGCGGCTACACCGCCTTCGAGAAAGCCCTGTTCGACATGAACGCGGACCAGATTATCGCCGAAATCTCAAACTCCAACCTGCGGGGCAGAGGCGGCGGAGGCTTTCCCGCGGGGCGCAAATGGTCCCAGGTCAGCCGCCAGCCCGAAGGACAGAAGTATATAGTCTGTAACGGGGACGAGGGAGACCCCGGGGCTTTTATGGACAGGAGCGTTATGGAAGGCGACCCGCACCGCATGATTGAGGGGATGCTCATCGCGGGCCTCGCCTGCGGCGCGTCGGAAGGCTATGTCTATGTCCGCGCCGAATATCCCATGGCGGTCAGCCGCCTGAAAAGCGCCATCGCGCAGATGCGGGAGTTTGGTCTTCTGGGTAAAAACATTCTGGGGACAAACTTCAGCTTTGACCTGCATATAAACCGCGGCGCCGGCGCCTTTGTGTGCGGCGAAGGCAGCGCCCTGACAGCGTCCATCGAAGGCAAGAGGGGAATGCCCCGCGTCAAGCCGCCGCGTACCGTCGAGCAGGGGCTTTTTGAGAAACCGACTGTTCTCAATAATGTGGAAACCTTCGCGAACGTACCCCTCATCATTAACCGGGGCGCGGCATGGTATAAAACCATTGGCCCGGAAAACAGTCCGGGAACAAAGGCCTTCGCTTTAACGGGCAATATCGAAAACACCGGCCTTATCGAAGTGCCTATGGGCACAACCCTGAGGGAGGTTATCTTTGATGTCGGCGGCGGTATGCGGGGCGGCGGACAGTTCAAGGCCGTTCAGATTGGCGGGCCTTCCGGCGGCTGCCTCACGGCGGAACACCTGGACCTTCCCATGGATTTTGATTCCCTCAAAAAAGCGGGGGCCATGATTGGTTCGGGCGGCCTCGTGGTTATGGACGATACTACCTGCATGGTAGAAATCGCCCGCTTCTTTATGAACTTTACCCAAAACGAGTCCTGCGGAAAATGCGTGCCCTGCCGCGAGGGAACAAAGAGAATGCTCGCGATTCTACAGCGCATAGTCGCGGGAGAGGGCAGGGAAGAGGACATCGATCTTCTTCTGGAACTGGCGGATACCATTTCCGAAACAGCCCTGTGCGGCCTGGGGAAAACCGCGGCCTTTCCGGTTATCAGCACCATAAGAAGTTTCCGCAGCGAATACGAGGCCCACATCAGGGACAAAAAGTGTCCCGCAGGAAGCTGCCAGAAACTGAAACAAATACGCATTGAGGCCGCGAAATGCAAAGGCTGCTCGAAGTGTTCAAAGATCTGTCCCGTGGGAGCGATCAGCGGAAAAATCAAAGAGCCCTTCGTTATTGATCAGGCAAAATGCATCAAATGCGGCGCCTGCCTCACGGCCTGCCCGTTCAAGGCGATAGCTGCTTAAAGAGGTAAAAATGAATAGAGCTTACATGACCATTGACAACATTCCGGTTGAAATTGCCGGAGAAAAAAACATTCTGGAGCTTATCCGCAAGGCGGGAATCGAACTGCCGACATTCTGCTATCATTCGGAGCTTTCGATTTACGGCGCCTGCCGTATGTGCATGGTGGAAACCGGGCGGGGCGCTCTTGAGGCCGCCTGCTCCACTCCCCCGAAGGCGGGGATGCACATTAAAACAAATACGGAAAAACTGCGCAAATACCGGAAGATGATTCTGGAACTGCTTCTTGCCAACCACTGCCGCGACTGTACCACCTGCGGCAACAACGGAAGCTGCAGGCTGCAGGACCTGGCGAAGCGCTTCAATATTCAGGGCGTGCGTTTTCCCAACACCGCCGAAGGCAATGACATTGACGATTCTTCGCTGTGCATTACCCGCGATCAGAATAAATGCATACTCTGCGGCGACTGCGTGAGGATGTGCAACGAAATACAGGATGTGGGGGCCATAGACTTTGCCCACCGCGGCGCGAATATGAAAGTCAGCGCGGTATTCGGCAAAAGCCTGGCCGATTCCCCCTGCGTAGGCTGCGGTCAGTGCGCCGCCGTGTGTCCCACCGGCGCCATTGTGGTAAAAGACGACACCGGCAAAGTATGGAAGGCTTTGGATGACAGGGCCGTCAAAGTTACCTGCCAGATAGCGCCGGCCGTCCGTGTTGCGGTGGGCAGGGACCTGGGCCTGCATAGAAACGAAAACGCCATCGGCCTGATTATCGCCGCCCTGCGCCGCCTTGGTTTTGACGAGATTTATGACACCGCGACGGGCGCCGACCTGACGGTATTGGAAGAATCCGCCGAATTCTTAAAACGCCTTGAAACCGCGCGGGCCGGCGGAACGCCTCTTTTTACCTCCTGTTGCCCCGCGTGGGTACAGTTTGCCGAAAAAAAATATCCCGAACTGCTGCCCTCCCTTTCCACGGCCCGTTCGCCCATGCAAATGTTCGCGTCGGTCATCAAGGAAGAGACCAGCCGCATCTCCAGCCGGGCCCATGTTCATGTCGCGATTATGCCCTGCACCGCGAAAAAATTCGAAGCAGCGCGGGCGGAGTTCAGGCAGGACGGAACGCCCATGGTCGACTATGTGCTGACAACCCAGGAGCTTATCAGGATGATACGGGAATCGGGGGTTCTGTTTTCCGAACTTACCCCCGAGGCGGTGGATATGCCCTTTGGCGCCAGTACGGGCGCGGGCGTTATCTTCGGGGTAACAGGAGGCGTAACGGAAGCCGTACTGCGCAGGATTTCCAACGAGAAGTCGGCCGGGGCTCTTATGGCTTTGAGCTTCCAGGGCGTGCGCGGCATGGAAGGGGTAAAAACCACCGCCATCACGGCGGCCGGCCGCGAAGTAAGAATCGCCATGGTGAGCGGCCTGAAAAACGCGGCGGATCTTATCGAAAACATAAGGAGCGGCAGGGAAGAATACCGCTTTGATTTTGTCGAAGTGATGGCCTGTCCGGGCGGCTGCGTCAGCGGCGCGGGCCAGCCCCCCGCGGGGTCCGCCGTGAAGGAAGACCGGGGCAGGGGCCTGTACGCGGCCGACAAGATGTGCAGCATCAAAAGGTCTGAAGAAAATCCGCTTATGATGAATCTGTATAACGGCGTTCTCAAAGGCCGTGTCCATGAACTGCTTCATGTTAACTATAATAAGGAGAAAATCCATGCTTGAATTATGCGTGTGCGTCGGCAGCTCGTGCCACATAAAAGGTTCCTACAATGTCATTCAAACCTTTCAGCAGCTTATCGAAGAAAAAAGCCTGCATGAGAAAATCAACTTCAAGTCGAGTTTTTGCCAAAAGCAATGCCAGTATCCGGGAGTGGCGGTTTCCGTCGGCGGAACCCTGCACCATGTCGCGCCGGAAAAAGC
>JAISQU010000226.1 GCA_031274005.1 Spirochaetales bacterium | reverse complement strand
AGCTTCTGCGCGGCGAGATACGAAAGTTTCACGGGGAAATGTCCAGACCTGAGTGCAATATCTTTGCCAGCATTTCAAGGCCCTCGATATTCCGGGGGCCTATTCTGTCCAAAAGGTTGCTGTCAATTTCGCAGACCCTGCCCTCCCGCACCGCCTTCAGGCGGTTGTACGGCGGAGTTTTCGCGAGCGCCTGTGCGCCGCCGCTTAAGGCTCCGCAGAGAATAATATCCGGTTCGTCGCGGAAAAGGGCTTCGACGCTGTACCGCCAGCCTTCGATGTCGTCCCCCGCGTTCAGGCCGCCGGCGGATTTGATCAGCGCGGAAATAAACGTGTCCCTGCCCGCCGTATAATCCCCGGCATCGCCGTAGGAAATCATATAATAGACCCGAGGCTTTTCCGCAGCGTTTTGCACAGCCTCTTCAACGGCTTTTTTTCTTTGCCTCATGCCGCGGACAATATTTTCCGCCACGCCGGTTTTATCAACGATGCGCCCCAGAGTCATAATCATATCGAAAATCTCTTCATAGTCGCTGTAGATGATACCCAGATAAACCGGGATGTTCAAGTTTTCCAGGGCTTCCAGGGTTTCTTTCTGGAAGTGCGTTGAGCCGACAATGAGGTCGGGCCGCAGGCTTATGATATGCTCGATATTGGGAGTGGTAATCGTTCCCACCGATGGGATTTTCGCGGCCTCCGGCGGATAATCGCAGTAGTCCGTTCTGCCCACGATACAATCGCCCGCGCCCAGAAGGAAAAGCGTCTCCGTCATATTCGGCGCCAGGGATACAATCCGTTTCGGGTATTCGTTCAGGTTTAGGGTTCTGCCGAAGGAGTCGGTTATCGCCACCGCCGCGCCGGCCGCCGGGCCGCCCTGTTCTGTCCGCGGTTTACCGCAGCCCGCGAGGGATGTCAGGAGGATGAGGAAGATAAGGGCCGCGCGTATACAAAAGGCACGGCGGTTTTCGTTTGAGCTGGTTCCAAAATTGCAAAAAGCCCGTGGGGCGCAAGGGATTGAAGGGGCGCGAAGCGGCCGCGTAAGCGGCGGAACCCCCGAAAAGCCCGGTTTTTGCGGAGCAAAAATGCGCATAATAATATCCGGTCTTGATTTTTGAACCGGCTCGTTTAATTTACAAACTGTCATAGGCCGCCTTTATACCGACGGTAAGCGTCGCGCCGGGCATATAGTAATCCACATGGGATTGATATGATCTGTTCAGGGCATTGCGCAGATTCGCAAAAACAGTCAGGTTGCCGCCGATCTTTTGATTCAGAATAATGTCCAGCAAAAAAGGAGTTTCTATTTCATTAAGGTTTGCGGTATCGGCGTAACGGGGGCTTTCATAACGGCCGCTCACAAAAAGGCAGCCGGTTTCCCAGGAAATATCCAGAGAAACGCCCAGAATATGAACGGGCATATAGGGAATCCGCTTATCCGAAGAATAAGAATACCCGTAGCTCAAGAGATAACTTATGAGATACTGATAGGAAAAGGAAACGCCGATTTTTGGAACCGGTTCCGGGGCAGGAATATCAAAACGCAGTTTGGAGTCCCAGCCGTAAAAAACCGCTTTCCCCACATTCTGAGGTCTCCAGATTCCGCCCGCTCCGCTGGCCCACTGAATGGAATCATCTATTTGCTGGGTAAACAGGGTGGTTTCAAGAGCGGCCCATTCTTTAAAACGGTAAGCCGCGGTAAAGTCCGCGCCCCAGCCGTCTTCGGGCCTCAGATCAGGATTACCTTCGGCGTAGGATTCTCCCGGCCAGTACAAAGATTCAAAATTGGGGAATTTAAAACTGCGGAAG
The DNA here is from genome assembly GCA_031274005.1 of Spirochaetales bacterium. Lineage (GTDB taxonomy): Bacteria > Spirochaetota > Spirochaetia > DTKZ01 > DTKZ01 > JAISAF01. The sequence continues at coordinate 2,467 of JAISQU010000226.1, read as the reverse complement.
TAGTTGTTTTTAAAGGTAAGAGAATCCGCCGCGTACCAGACAAGCCCGAACTTGGGTACGGGTACAATCGCGCTGCTGTCGGTAACTCCTTTTATTGACGGAATGATGAGGAGGCTTTCAAAAAGACGAAATTCCGCCGTGAGGTAAAGTCCGGCGTCATGGCGGTCCCGCCTGCCCATATCGGTGGAATCCAGATAGCTGTAGCGGTAATCGCCGCCGGACCGGAGGGTAAGCCGCTCGCCGAAAAACCAGTTCCAGCGGTTTATCGCGGTAATGGTGTGCTGGTCGTGGCGGGAAGCCGGAGGCGTCAGTTCATAGGTCCATATTTTCCAGTCATGGCTTAAAGAAGCCTCGCTGCCAAGGTCTTCCCCGGCCGCCTGCGGCATATCAAGCATGAGGTTTTGCCGGGTTGAAAAATCTGTCTGTTTCCCTACATAGCTTGAAAAACCTGATGTGGGAATATTCTTGTCGCCGTAGTAGACATCGCCGGATACGATAAATTGAGCCGCGTCCGGCAAATCCCAAATGAGGGATGTCGAGGCCCCTGCATCATAAACTTCATTATTATCTCGGCGGCGGATTTTTTCATTGAAATCCTTAAAGAGAAAATGGTTTTGGGCCCGGTTGGCGAATATATTCCCCCTGGCCGAAAATTCTTCGCCGCCGAAGCCTAAAGAAACAGAAGCGCTTTGGGTATCGAAAAGATCGTTATACTCAGGGCCTCCCGCGCCGCCGCTGCGTTCGGTGTATTCTCCCGGCATGGCGGACGTGTTCGCAATGCTGAAGGCCGCCCCCAGGCCGGGCTTTTGCTTTTTTACCGTGATAATATTGATAACTCCGCCCAGGGCCCCGGTTACATTGTATTTGGAATCCGAACCGCCGTAGATAACTTCAATCCTCTCCACGGCGTTGAGGTCGAGGGCGCTTATTTCCAGGCTGCCGGTTGTGGCGGAATTGACGGGTATGCCGTCTATAAGAAAGGCGATACGTCCCGCGTCGAAACCCCGCATATTTATGTCTGTTTCGTTGCCGTAAGGCCCGTAGCGGGTAACGCCCAGACCCGCAACATTTTGCAGAAGGGCCGCCAGGTCCGGCGCATGGACGCGCTCTATATCTTCTTTTGCAACAATTTTCATCTGCTGGGAAGTTTCCGGGCTTGCCGTTATGGTAAGGCCCTCCTCTTCTTCCATAAAGGGAATATCGCTGTCAAAGAAATCTTCTGTTTCCGTGACAGTTTCCTGAGAAAGCAGGGGGAAGGCGATACATATCGAAAAAAGTATGGCCGGGAGGAATTTCCCGGCCATGGGAAGATGTCTGGACATGGTTATTTTGTGTATGTTCCCCATGCACTCATGTATGTACCCGTATTCCCTTCGGTGAACATATCAAGAGCTTCATTTATATCTTTCGCTTCCGCTCTATAAGATCCGTCAGGCAGCCAGGCATCTCCTGCCTGTATAGATCCAGGAGAGTAGTTTCTATAATAGACAGCGCCATAGTCGTAAGGGGTTCCGTGTACGCCGGCGTACGTACCCGAAGGAGCGGTATCGTATTTAAAGATTAGTACGCCGGATCTGGGAGAAAAATCGACGGCGGCGACAATAGAAGCGCTCCAAGTGTCGTTACCGTAAGCACTGGCGGTTGTGTATGTAATTTTGCCGGACTCTATTTTGTATGTGTCAACGCCGCCGTCTGCGCCGTCATCCCAGCGGGATTCCCATGTTCCCACCGGAACAAACTGTCTGTCGTAAAAATCAGAATCATCTTCATTCTCGGTGCAAGCGACAAAAGACATTGCCCCCATGACAAGGCACAGGGCCAGAACCAGAAACGAAACTCTTTTAAACATGGCTTTACTCCTTCTTCCGAAGAAAAGAAGTCGTGGGAAAAAACACCGACCAGGGAAAACCGGATGCCTTTCCAGACTCAATCCTCGAAGCCTGAAAAACGAAAATACGGAATGCCGCATACGCGGTCCGCTCGCATACCAAAGTCTCCTGGCTTCCGGGCCTGCGGGTTCTTTGAAAAACCCGTGGGGCCTCTTCCGTCAGCCTTCCCGGCTTAAAGCCAGTGGCTGTTTCCGACGGAATTGTTCCCGGTTACAGTTACGGGATAGCGGGGGATTCTCACCCCACTTCCTTTGAAATATGCGCTTTTGAGTATATGCCGCGATTGGGGAAAACGTCAAGGGACTTTCTCTCCCAAACCAAAGGTTTGGGAGAGAAAGTCCCGACCGGAAATTGCGGTGAAGGTCACCAGTACTCTACATACGGAAAAACAAGACGCCTGGTTACAACGCAATCGCGCAGCGATTGCCGGATTGTTATACCCCGCCCGGGTGCACCAAATTTTTCCGTGCAAAATCACCGGAAGCCCCTGGGTCGCGCCAGGGATTGCAGCGTAAATCCTTTTGGCACAGCCAAAAGATTGAAGCGGAAAGCCGGCGTACAGCCCGCCTAAAGGCAGG
>JAISQU010000218.1 GCA_031274005.1 Spirochaetales bacterium | reverse complement strand
CTTAGAGCCTGTTCGGAATCTCCTTATAATTCGGAATTTGGGCGCATTTGCGGCGTAAAACGCCGCAAACCGGGCTTTTCGCTCCAATCTTTTGGCTGCGCCAAAAGGATTTCCGCTTCAATCCCTTGCGCGCCCCGGGGCAGACTGTCCGAAAACTCGTAGAGGACGCATAAAAATACCAGTTGATAGAATTTTTATGCAGAATATGACGAGAATCTCGCGTTTGACTGCATAAATATACGAAAAAAGACTATGCTTTTCTAGTTTTCGGACAGCCTGGGGGGGCAAGATATTAAACAGGCTCTTATATACGCCAAAGGTTTTTTTGGGCCTCGTTCTGACACAACCACGCTCGCGCGTGCGTTTGTATGGGCATGCTGCAATCCCTGGCGCGGCCCAAGGGCTTCCGGTGATTTTGCACGGAAAAAGAAGCTGCACCCGCAGGAATTCTTGAATCTTTCCTGAAAATCGGCTAAACTGTATGATGGGAAAGGAGAATCGGGGGCCCGTTATGATACACATTTCGAAACTTGTGGTGCGCAGTTATGAATGCGACTCATACAGTCATGTTAATAATGCCGTGTACCTGAATTACCTGGAATACGCGCGGATGGCATTTCTTAAAGACAACGGCTTTGATTACAAAAAGTTCGTCAGCCTTGGGTACGCCATTATCGTGGTCCGCATCGCCATAGACTACAAACTTTCCGCGGTTCTTTACGACGAGCTTACCATAGAAACGCAGCCGGTAAAACGGCGCAAGGCTTCGGGGACCTTCCTCCAGCGCATTCTGAAAGACGGAAATCTCGTCGCCGAAGCGGAGGTTACCTGGGCTGTTCTGAACGCTCAGGGCAGGCCGTCGCCCGTACCACAGGAGTTTGAAATCCCCGCGCTGAATCCAGCGAATTAGAGTGCGGGGCTTCGCCCCGCACTTCTAGTTCGCGCCGGAAATTGCGGTGAAGGCCGCCAGAGCTCTTCAGGCTTGTTACCGAAACTCTTTGAATATAAGGTAATTGCGCAGCAATTACACTGCCGGTTATGTCTTCCTCCGCGCAATTTCCGTGAAAGGGTTCGACGCACGCCGGCTCACCGGCTACGATTACTTTTCGGGGCGAAGCCCCGCACTCTAATTCGCGCCGGAAATTGCGGTGAAGGCCGCCAGAGCTCTTTATTCCGGCGGAACCCGAGGGGGCCGTCAGGCCCCGAAGCGTAAACAGTCCTGTTATGTGCAGAGCATTTACGCAATAATTTTTATTGTTATGGTTCAATCCCAATTATTACCAATGGAACAGCAGGTACCCCCCTCCCCTGCCTGACAACATTGTATAATTCACCTTCATAATATGATGGACCTGAACTCATTTGTGATTGCAGCGTTTTCATTGGAAGAATTTCAATGCCAACATCAATATGATCGCTAACATAAAATGCTAAATGTTTTACAAAAAGATCATACGCAACAAAAGAATATTTCCCAAACTGGACCTCAATGGCAACACGGTTTTTAACAAAATCTGTCTGGTTGTAACTTCTTATTGCACTATTTCCCCTTGAGATTCAATTTCTTGTCTTTGTAATTCGGGCGGCATTGTCAATGTTTTTCGGATCAATCTTTCATCTTTTGTTACCCAATAACCGACTCTACTTTCCGCCCAATTATATTCGGACAAATTCTCTTTGAATTTTTTATTCATTGCATCAGGGCTATATAATAGTTTACCCTTTATTCTTTGCTCCTTCGATATTTTTGTTTTACATTCTTCTGCGTTAACGATACTTATCACATTTTCGATTTCTTGCCACAAGTCCTTTTTGTGGTACATTATAAATTCAAACCCATTTAAATGTGAATATTTTTCAACAATTTTCATTTTACCATTTCATATACCCTGGATTTATCCAAAAAGAACCAATTGTTCAGGATCATGTTCTTCTCCATATTCCAGATTGATTTTTGGATTTAAGGGATCATAAATAGGTTTATTCATAGGACGAGTTTTAAGTTTTCCATCCATTGCTAATTTTGTCCTTTCAATTGCAAGATCATAATATTCTTTTAATAATTCACAACCCATGCCTCTGCGTTTATTCTTTACAGCAGCAGCAGTTGTTGAACCAACACCTAAAAAGGGGTCAAATACTAAATCTTTTTCATTTGTCAAAGCAAGAACCAATCTCTCAATTAATTCTATAGGAAATTGACAAGGGTGTATTGTTTTTTCGATATGATTATTCTTTACATTGGGAATATACCATATATCACTTGGATTTTTACCCAATGGATTACAGGAAAACTCACCAGTCCTTGGCCCTTTGAAATACTTTTTGTTTGGATATTTTTGGGGTACCCTTACAGGGTCCAAATTAAATACATAATCATCGCTTTTTGTAAACCACAAAATAGTTTCATAGCGTCCGGAAAAGCGTTTAGAGGCATGAAGCCCATGACCAAATTCCCATATTATTCTATTGCGCAATCTAAGCTTATGCTTTTGAAATATTGGATATAATAATATGTCTAATGGCACTATTTCCGAATTTTCCACAAAATTTCCCGTTTGCCAACAGATGCTTCCATCACTTGAAAGTATTCTTACGCATTCATCTATTATTTGTTCCTGGCTATTATAATAATCCTTAAGGCTTGACTTTTTTTCATATTTTTTGCCAATATTATAAGGGGGTGAAGTAATAATTAATTTAGCCGATTGATCGGGAATAGTCTTTACAAAATCATAACAGGAACCATTATTAATAATGGCATCCGCTTTTTCAGAGTATTTATCTAAAATTCGTCCCATCTAAAATACCTCAATCCATATTATATTCAATTCTTTTTTATGGCAAGTACTTTTTAGAGGACTGCCCGGCAAGCCCGTGGGGCGCAAGGGATTGAGCGACCGTTTTGTGTAAAGACACTTACAAAATTGCTTCGCAATTTTTCAGGTCTGGTTTTTACGGCTTGTAGTCCACCGAGCGGAACCCCCGAAAAGCCCGGCCCCGCCGGCCGGCGGGGATGCGCCCTGTTTATCCCCTCAAAATTCTTACCCGTTCCGGCACAAAGTCTACGGAGACCTGAGAGCCTTCGGGGAAAATCTTTTTTGAGGCAGGGTCGTCAACCTGGATAAGCACCTCGCCGTAGGATGTGTCCACAAAGGTTTCTATGCTGTGGCCCAGGTAAACGTTCATGTGCACCGTGCCTGCGATGGAGCCGGCGCCCGGTTCCACAAGCCGCAGGGATTCGGGCCGCGCCATGATAACAGCTTCTTTGTCCGCCTCCACGTCGGCGGCAAAGCGGTTTAACGTCATGGTTTTTTGTCCCAGGCGGCAGGTCCAGCCGTTTCCGGTTTTTTCCAGCAGTTCGACGGGGAAGAAGGCGACTTTGCCCACAAAACCCGCGACGAATTTACTGTTGGGGTTTTCGTAAATTTCCTGGGGAGAACCCATCTGTTTGATTTCTCCGTCTTTCATGACGATAACCTGGTCGGAGAGGCTCATGGCTTCCACGCGGTCGTGGGTAACATAAACGGCGGTAATGCCGAAGGTCTTCTGTATGCGCCGTATTTCCACGCGCATCTGTTCGCGCAAAAGGGCGTCCAGATTGGAAAGAGGCTCGTCAAGAAGCAGTACGGAGGGTTCCACGATAAGGCTGCGCGCGAGGGCCACACGCTGCTGCTGGCCGCCGGAGAGCCGTCCCGGGGCGCGGTCGTACAGGTCGGCGAGGCCCACCATGGCAAGGAACTCCTTTACTTTTTTCGCGCTGTCGGCATGGGGGATTTTCCGCAGCTTCAGGCCGTAGGCCACGTTTTCGCCCACCGTCAGATGGGGGAAAAGCCCGTAGCTCTGGAACACCGTCGCCGTGTCCCGCGCGTTGGGAGGCAGCATGGTTACGTCCTGCTGGCCTATGAGTATCCTCCCCGTGGAGGGCAGCTCAAAACCCGCGATCATGCGCAGGGTCGTTGTTTTGCCGCAGCCCGAGGGGCCCAGAAGGGTTACGAGGTCTCCCGGCTGTACCACAAAGTCCGACTCATGCACCGCGACAACATCGGGCCGGCCCTTGGTGTTTTTATAAATCTTCGTTACCCCTTCCAGGGTTACGGAAACACTGTTTTTCTTGCTCATATATTTCCCCTATCGTACGATGTTCTTTTCGGTAAGCCCCTTGTCACGGACAAGGAACTGCATGAGGCAAAAAGCGCCCATGACTATGATGATAAGGACGGTGGCCAGAACACTGGCCAGACCGAACCGGATATTTTCTGAAAAATTGTAAATCTGCACCGTCAGGTGATACCAGCGCGCGGAGATGAGAAAGATGACAGCGCTGACCGCCGTCATGGAGCGTACAAAGGTGTAGGACATGCTGGTAAGAAAGGCGGGCCGTATCAGGGGCAGCACCACGGAGGTAAAAACTTTGGAGGAGTCGGCGCCCAGGTCCTGAGCCGCCTCTTCTATGGCGGGGTCTATCTGCCGCAGGTTCGCCGCCCCGGTTTCAAGGCCCACGGGAAGTTCGCGGATAACGTAGTTGATGACGATGATCGCCGCTGTTCCTATAAGCAGAAGCGGCGGTTTGTTAAAGGCCAGAACGTAGGAAATACCCAGAAGGGTTCCGGGAATGGCGAAGGGCGTCATCAAAAGAACTTCCAGAATGCGTTTGCCGATAAAGGTACGCCGCACCACGATAACCGAGGCCGCCATGGCGATGATGCCCGCTATGGGCGTCGCGATTGCCGCGAGGGTAACGGTACTGATGATGGACTGGTAACCCCGCGAAAGGGCTTCGCCGAAGTTGGCCAGGGTAAAGGTATAATCAATACCCCAGTTCTTCACAAAACAACCCGCGATGATGGTACCGTAGAGCGCCAGGATAAAGGCGAGGCATATCCAGACAAAACTTTGCAGGCCAAGGCGCACGGGTTTTGTAGCCAGTTCCGCGAGGCGCGTGGAGGGTTTGCCCGTAACGGTGACAACGCTTTTTCTGTTGACCCAGTAGCGCTGGGCAAAAAAGGCCGTCAGTGTAGGAAGAAGCAGCAGCAGAGACAGGGCCGCGCCGCCGCCCAGATTGTTCCTGCCCGTAACCTCGATATACGCCTCTACCGACAGAACGCGGTAAGAGCCCGCCAGAAGCAGGGGATTCGCAAAGTCGGCCAGAGAATTGGTAAAAACGAGGAGCCAGGAGGAGAGCAGCCCCGGCAGGGACAGAGGCAGGGTAATGGTAAGAAAAGTCCGCAGGCGCGTGGCCTGAAGATCCAGGGCGGCGTCCTCCACCGTGGAATCTATGGAACGCAGAACGCTCGAAAGGGTCATATACGCAATGGGAAACATGCCTATAGTCTGGGCCAGCACAAGCCCGCCCAGGCCGTAAATCGAAAAGTCTATGCCCAAAAGCTGATGGGTGATAAGCCCGTTATTGCCAAAAAGCAGGATGAGCGACAGAGTGAGGGAAAAAGGCGGGGAGATAACCGGCATGGTCGCCAGGCTGCCGATGAGCTTTTTGCCCCGCGCGCCGGTACGCTCGGTAAGAAAGGCAAAGGCGAAACCTATAAGCGTGGAAATCGACGCTGTCAGTATGCCCAGAAGCAGGGAACCCCAGAAGGGCCGCAGGTATTCCACGGAAAAGGTTTTTTGCCAGATGGCGAGGGAGAAAACCCCTCCGTCAATAAAGGTAAGGCGGAAGGATTCAAAGAGGGGATACGCCACAAAGGTAATGGATACCGCGAGGAGAAAGATGATGGCGTATCCGGTAATGGGGTCCCGCGAGAGGGTCCCCACGGCAAAGAGGGTAACAAAGATAATCCACGCAAGAACGCACATTCCGCCGAGGAGTTCTTCAAACTGTCCGGCGGAACCCGCGGGTACGGCCATGAGCACCGCCCCTGTTACATCGAAGCCCGACTCGTCGGGAATAGGCAGAAGGTATATCTGCATTCCTTCCGGCGAAATATCGGCGGAAGCCTCCGGCACGAGCCGCGCCAGTTCCGCCGCCGGAATTCCTGAAGGAATTTTATACGGCAGAAGATAGTACACGCTTTCCAGGCCCTTCCTGAAATCCTCGCTGTCTTTGTACGCATCCCAAATGGCCCCGGCGACGGAATCCCCCGCGGCGGGAACGAACTCGGAATCCTCGTTCAGAGACAGAATCATGGCGCGGCCCCCCGCGATTTCACCGGGCAGACTCGCTATCCAGTCATCGTAATACACGCTGTCGTCGGGAGCGGTCCGGGCAAAGAGGGTAACTTCCTTCATGCTGTTCGTTTCGTAGTAGGAACGGAACGAATCCAGCAGGGATGTGTAAACCCAGATATCCCCTATGGCGAACAGCAGAGCCGCCGCCAGAAGTTTTAACAGGTTCCGTTTTTTTATCATATCTTTGTTACCATATTTTAAGACTAGCCTGGGAAATTGTTCGGAAACGAAAGTTTCCGAACAACTCTATTATCGTTTTGAGCCGATTTCGGCGTTCCACCTGTCCAGAAGGCGTTTTTTGTTTGCCGCGTCCCCGTCCCACACCATGTCCTGGTTAACAGTCTTTATTTGATCGAGGGAAAGGGCCAGAGGATGTTTCTGCGCGCCTTTGGCGACAAGAACCAGATACCACTGGGTGAACAGCTTCTGGGCGTTCGGGGAAGAGAGTACCCAGTCGTAGAGTTTGCGGGCCTCGACCGAATCCTTGCCGCCCTTGATGAGGGACATGGAAGCAAGCTCATAGCCCGCGCCTTCCGCCGGCGGGTTGTTTTCTATATTGGCGCCTTCGGCCTTCAGTTTTACCTGGTCATGGGCATAGCCTATGGCTATGGGAATCTCGCCTATGGCGACGCTTTTTCCCGGTGCAGCACCGGAGGTCGTGTACTGGTCGATATTCGCGTCCAGTTTTTTCAGGTAATCAAAGGCCTTGTTTTCGTCCTTGTTATTGAGGGTTCTGATTGTGGCAACCACGCTGTAGGCCGTGCCCGACGAGTTGGGGTTGGCCATGCGGATAAGACCCTTGTACTGGGGTTTCAGAAGGTCGGCCCAGCTTTTCGGCGGGGTAATATTCAGGGCCTTTGCCCTGTCAAGATTGGTGGCAAAGGTAAGGGGACCCACATAGAGGCCTATCCAGAAGTTCTCGGGGTCGCGGAACTGAGCCGGGGTATTTCCGGCCGCGCGTGAACGGTAGGCAATAGTCAGGCCCCGCGTCTTGGCGGTGATATGGTCAAGGCCGACTCCGCCTACCCATATCGACGCCTGGGGATTGGCTTTTTCGGCTTCCATACGGGCTATGGCCTCCCCGCCGGCAAGCCGGACAAAATTGACGGTTACGCCGGTTTCCTGCTTGTACTGCTCAAACAGGGCCTTCGCCAGAGGTTCCTCCAGCGTGCTGTACGCGGACACAGTCTGCGCCCAGGCCGGGAGCGCGCCAAAAAGAAGCGCCGCAGCCATAATGCAAGTCAGAATACGTTTCATACGATCCTCCTTTATGATCAAAGACTCACTGCATTTTAATTACTCTATTGTAATACATCATGATAAAAAATGCACGCATATTATAAATTTTTATGGCTCTTGCCGCTTCTCTGAAAAAGGTTATACAGTGACGGTATGGAAACCTACGATGCGATTGTTCTGGGCGGCGGCCTGGGGGGCATGACGGCGGCTTTGTATCTGGCGGGGCGGGGAAAGAAGACCCTGGTTCTGGAGCAGAACCACCAGACGGGCGGCAACATGTCGGGCTTTCGCCGCGGACAATTCTATTTTGACGGAGGCGACCAGTCTTTTGAAAGTCTTGGGATTGTGTTTCCCATTTTTGCGGAGCTTGGCGTTCTTGAGCGGATAAAATGGAGCAAGCCGCGTTTCAGGATGATGTCCCCTGATTTTGATTTTTTTGTCGATTCCTTTGACGCGGCGGAGGATGCTCTTGCCGCGGCTTTTCCGGCGGAAGGGGGGATACATACCCTGTTCGGGGAAATCCGCGAGGTCTCCCGCTTTATACAAAAACATTCCGACCCCTGGCGCTTCCCGCTGCTTCATGATTTTTCCTGGACGCGGCTTATGGGGTTGGCGCCCTGGCTGCCCAAACTGCGGCGCTGGCTTTCATGGGACTACAGGGAAAAAGCCTGTTCTGTTATAAAAAACGCCGGGCTGCGGAGATGGTTTTCGCAGATCGGTTACTACAGGATGCCTTTCATTTTCTTCGCGGGTTTCTGGCATTTGTGGATACACGATTACTGGTATCCTGAGGGAGGCATGCAGGCCCTGCATACGGTTTTGGCAGAGCGCCTGCGTGAGTTTGGGGGAGAGCTTCGGCTTTCCGCGCGCGCCGCGAAGATTGAGGTAAAGGGGCGGCGGGCCGTGTCGGTTGTGACGGACAGCGGCGAGATTTTTACGGCGCGCCGTTTTGTGTACGCCGGCGACTATAAAAAGCTCGTGAGGCAGATCGCGCCGCAGGTGTTTAAGCCCGCCTTCGCGAAAAAAGCGGAGCAGGCGAAACTGACGGAGGCGCTTTTGAGCGTTTATCTGGGCGTCGCGGCGGATACCGGTGATGTTCAGGCCCGGCTTGGCGCCCAGCATGTATTTTATTTTCCCGGCTATGATGTGATTTTTCCCCACGCGGCTTCGCATCTCGATGTCCACAGCAGGATGTGGATTCTGCTGAACCATTTCGGCCGGGAAAATCCCGCCGCCGCTCCGCCGGGGGCAAGCGCCCTGGTGCTGCAAACCTACAGTTCGGGGGACTGGGAAAACCGCTGGAAAACCGGCGATGGCTCTTCCGGGACGCCGCGGCCCGAAGCGTACAGGGAACTCAAAACCGCGGCGGCGGACGAGCTTATCCGCAGCGCGGAAAATATTCTGCCCGGCCTGAAATCGAAAATCCTGTACCGCGACGCAGGGACGCCCCTCAGTTCGGAAAGGTTTTCGCTCAACAGCGGCGGCTCATCGGGCGGCTGGAGTTACGCTGACGAGTTGTCTTTCGTGTACCGCCGGCCCTTAAAAAATCTCATAAAGACGCCGCTGGAAAATCTTCTGGTCTGCGGTCATTACAGCCTGTGGCCCGGCGGGGTCATCTCCGCGGCCTTAAGCGGAAAAATCGCGGGAAATCTTTCCTGCGGCAGAAAGTTCCTTGAAAAATTCTGAAAATTATGAGCGCTTAGAGCCTGTTCAAAATCTCCTTAATAATTCGGAATTTGGGCGCATTTGCGGCGTAAAACGCCGCAAACCGGGCTTTTCGCTCCAATCTTTTGGCTACGCCAAAAGGATTTCCGCTTC
>JAISQU010000212.1 GCA_031274005.1 Spirochaetales bacterium | reverse complement strand
TTGCGGTAAAGCCGCAAAAAACCGGGCTATCCGCTGCAATCTTTTGGCAGACCAAAAGGATTTCCGCTTCTATCCCTTGCGCCCCACGGACTTATTGCACTTTGTGCAACTTAATTTTTCATAGTGATGTTAAGCGCTGTTGCCCTGTTCGGAAACCAGGGTTTCCGAACATGCGCAACTCATAGATAAATCAGGCAATGCTCTGGCTGGAGCAGAAGGAAAAGGTCCTTTTTAGTTTTTCTTCCACTTCTTCCTGAGCAAAGCAGGAAAGAATCTCGTTGTGAAAGTTTTCCATGCGGGCCATCTTCGCGAGGATAGCCAGCCGTTTCAGATAATCCAGATGCATGGAAGGATTCGTAGCTACAATAAACAGAAAATGAACGAGCCTGCCGTCAGGGGCGTTATAGTTTATTCCCTGACGGGATATTCCAAGAGCAGTTTTCATTTCGGATATTTCCGGAATTTTTCCATGGGCAAAAGCGACCCCGTGGCCTACACAGGAGCCTTGCTCTTCACGAATAAAAACTGCTTCCTCAAATTGCGCCTTATCGAAAATACCATCAAACACTTTGGCGCGGGAAATGATTTCTTTGATCGCATCGGCCTTGGTCTGACTTTTTATTTCAAATACGACTGCGCCGGGACCGAACACCGTATTACACATAACAATAATTCTAATCGCTTTTTTGTTTTATAGTCAAGCAGGCAACTTCTCCCGCATCGGCGGGAGAAGTTGCCCCGGAAATTGTGGTAAAAGCCGCCAACCCTCTTCAGACTTGGCGACAAAACTCCTGGATGAAACGCAATCGCAAAGCGATTGCCGTCGTGGTTATGCCCCTTCCGCAATTTCCGTGATAGTGTCTCTCCCGCATCGGCGGGAGAAGTTGCCCCGGTGTTCTGCGCGCGGCTTTGAGTTTTGCGCATAATTGCAAAGCGATTGCGTTTTTTGTCTATGACCCTTCCGCAGGGGGTTTCGTGCACCCGCGCCTCCTTGACTTTTTGTTATCTCTTGCTATAATTTAGAAGATAACCGCCCCTAAAGCGATCTTATTAACCGGAGGAGTTTATTATGGAATGCTCAAGCGCAGGAAGTGCAGCAGAAAAAAAAGTAAAAAAACCAGCGGCGAAAAAACCGGCCGCGAAAAAACCCGCAGAAAAGAAACCCGCCGAGAAGAAACCAGCGGCGAAGAAACCGGCCGTGAAAAAACCCGCAGAAAAGAAGCCGGCGGCAAAAAAGCCCGCCGTAAAGAAACCGGCGGCGAAGAAACCGGCCGCCAAAAAACCCACTGCGAAAAAACCGACGGCAAAAAAGGCGTAAGCCCCGGGAGCCTGTTGCGCTTAAGGCGGAGCCATTGCCGCAATGGGCCCGCGGCGTTCAAGCCGTCTTCGGCTCACATGTATTCGCAGGCCCTGGTTTAATACCCCGGAGCTTGCTCTTGGGTAGTTCATTGGAAGTCCGACAGGCCTCCTGGAATAATGAGCGCATGTATCCCTCCGCGGAGGGATATATGCACGCCGGGAGTCCGGCGCGGCGGTATTAATCTATCTCGTGCAGCCTGTTTCTGACGCTTGCCGCTTTTTCATGATTTTCTTCCCTTGCAGCATGTTCCAGTTCCTTTTGCAGATACCTCAAGGGGACGGATGTCCTGTAGCCTATCTGCTGTAAAGATGATTCCAGATGCCGCAGAGATCGTTTTTTCTCAATCTGAAAAGACGGTGTATTGATGGCGGAAAGGTTACTCATTTCCGCGATTGCTTCTTTAAGAATGATTTCCGCGCCATCAACATCCTGTGACTGAAGAGTTGGTATAAGGCGGGAAACCGTATATACCCATAGAATATACGGTTTGTATTCCAAAAAGGCTGTGCGGCGGTGGTTTGGCGCCACATAATTCTCTACAAAAGAACAGATTCGCATGGCGTGATCCGAGTCTCTCAGGGCTTTTTCAAACGCGCCAGCCCGAAAAAGAAGCAGATACCGGAAATAATACAGAACCACCTCGTTTCTCAACTCCGCGTATTCCTTATAGGTAAAATGGAAACCTGCGTCAGATGAGTGTTTATCTGTATATTCTTTCAAGCGGTTCTCAAATTCCTCAAGAACGCTGCCGCAGCCATAGGGCCGCGATCCGTCCGGACGCCCATCCAGGTTGTACTGCTCTATTCCCTGAGGAAGCCTAAGCTGAATGACCTTTCTGTCGTCCGGCGCCGTTATAATGCGTATAGCTTTTTGCGGATTGTAGGGCCATGCCCTTAATACGGAAGTTATATCAGATTTCATGCTTATTAATATAGTATTTTCACTCCAGGAAAGAAAGGTCTTTTAGCTTTTTTTTGTGATTCGCAGGGCGGGTCCATACCCTGAAACCGCGTCAGGGCATCTCACAGGAGGTATTCAGTACTTCCACAAGCCAAGATTAGCAGTTTGGCATTTAACTGAGAGACCATGATGTTTCTTGCTCTCGTAAAGCGTAGGTCGTGAGTTCAATTCTCACTTCCGGCTGAACGTAAGTTTTTACGGTATAAATAGCTTAGACCACCGGAATAACCGGCGTTTAGCTAACCCAAGACAATGAGAAAATCAGGGAGAAACTGGTTTTCGAGGGCGGTTAGCCATGCGTCGGTATTCTTTACATACCCGTCAGAATGGCGTTTTCTATGTGGAGCTTGTTACCCCGGAGGGCCGCAAACTCACATCTCGAAGTACTGGTAAAACAACCGAAGGTGAAGCTCTCTTGGTAGTTTCGGAATGGTTGAAAAACGGTGTCCCTATCGGCAGGAAGCGTAAGCCCCGTCCGGTGGATGTCGCCATAGGGCTTGACGGTATCCTCAAGACTATCCGTAAAGCCGATCTAAACGGTGATGACGGGACTTGTAAAAAAAATTGTGTAAACGGCTATACTGCAAGAAGGAATAAAGTATGGCTTTTTCAAAAACAGTTCTTGATGAAATCTTAGAGCCTGTTCAAAATCTCCTTATAATTCGGAATTTGGGCGTATTTTCGGCGTAAAACGCCGCAAACCGGGCCAGGAAATCGCACGCCGGGTGCTTGCAAAATAGGGCAAAACGGCCCGGCGTATACGAAAACCCTGCCGTTATATTCCGGTAACCTGCCTTTAGGCAGGTTGTACGCCGGCTTTTCGCTCCAATCTTTTGGCTGCGCCAAAAGGATTTCGGCCCTTTAGCCTTTATATACGCCAAGGGCTTTTTAGGGCCTCGTTCTGACACGACCACGGAATAGAAAAATGCTGCATTTTTCTATTCCGCCTTGACTGACGCCTTGTTATCACAAACACGCTCGCGCGTGCGGTTGCCGGGGCATGCTTCAATCCCTTGCGCGCCCGGGGGGGGGCGCAAGATATTAAATAGGCTCTTAGCCTCAACCTTAGAGAACGCAGGGGAAAGCATGTCGTTTTTTCTTCCTCCGCGTTCTCCTCGGTTAAAATTCTTCTGCGCGCGCTTGTGTTACTCCGCTCGTATCGCCGCTGTCTGCGCCATAACCGCGAGTTCTATTGCCGTGAAAAAACTTTCCTGGTCGTAGGCCGCGCAGGTTCTGTCAAGGCAGTCGCGGATAAGGCGGCCGAAAAAGGGAAAGCCCGCCTGGCCGGCCGCGCAGAAACTGCGTTCGCCCTTGTGGTCAACCAGGTAGACATGGTCGCCTTCCCCGCTCGCCGCGACGTCAATGTATTTGCGCAGTTCGATGTAACCGTCGGTACCTAATATAAAGCTGCGCCCGTCGCCCCACGCGCCCAGCCCGTCCGGGGTAAGCCAGTCTACCCGCATGTAACCGGAAGCGCCGGAGTCGCCGATAAAGGACGCCGCGCCGAAGTCTTCAAAATCGGGATACTGTTTGAATTTGTAGTTCGCGGTTTGGCTGCTTTGCAGCGCGGCGGTTTTTGAGCCCGTGTAAAAGAGAAACTGCTCGATTTGGTGGCAGCCTATGTCGACGATGATGCCGCCGCAGCGTTCTTTCTGAAAAAACCATTCGGGTCTCTGGGCCAGGCTGATTCTGTGGGGGGCGAGGTTGACAACCTGCACAACGCGGCCTATCGCGCCGTCCGCGAGAAGTTTTTCTGCAAAGACGGCGGCCTCATTGTGTATGCGCTCCGAATAGTACACGGCGTATTTTTTGCCGGTTTCGGCAACCTTTTTGCGGGCCGCGTCGATCTGGGCAAAGCTGATGCAGGGCGGCTTGTCCGTAAAATAGTCTTTACCGTGATCCATGACGGCCAGCCCCAGGTCTGTCCTCCGGTCGGGGACAGAGGCGCCCGCGACAAGTTTGACGCGCTGCGATTCAAGAACCTCTTCCCGCGCCCGGGCGGCCTTTGCCTGCGGAAAAGCGGCGATAAATTTTTCGACCTTCGCGGGGTCCGGGTCAAAGACAAGCTCGACCTCGGCGCCCGCCTCGCACAGGCCGTTACACATTCCGTATATATGCCCGTGATCAAGGCCGATTACCCCAACGGGAAAATCCCCCCTGCCGCATACGGGTTTCGCCTTTCCTTTTGGCGCGTAATTCTGTCCGTCAGATTTCTGCTGCATGTTTGTCCGCCTCCTCTAAATTTTTGCCTCTCCGTAATTCGGAATTTCGCAGGCGCATCCCCGCCTGCGGCGGGGTCGGGCTTTGCGGGGGTTCCGCCCGCGCAGCGCGGGCCGCTTCGCGCCCCTGCAATCCCTTGCGCGGCCCATGGGTGTGCGCAAGGGATTGGAGCGGAAATCCCGCAGGGCCGTCTTCGGACCGAGGAATTGGAGCGGATAGCCCGGTTTTTTGCGGCGAAGCCGCAAAAAATGCGCCCGAATTCCGAATTGAAAGCCGCATCTTAATTTTTGTTGACAGTATAATACCGCAATGGTAAATTGTTTTCCAGAAGTCAGTTAAGGAGGTTTTATGGAAAAGATTCTATGCGCGTCCATGCTCA
This sequence comes from Spirochaetales bacterium, assembly GCA_031274005.1. GTDB lineage: Bacteria > Spirochaetota > Spirochaetia > DTKZ01 > DTKZ01 > JAISAF01. The sequence continues at coordinate 7,731 of JAISQU010000212.1, read as the reverse complement.
ATCTGCCAATCGAAAACATGAAGGAAGAGATTGTCGAGCTGGATAAAAGCGGCGTCGATATATTCCATGTGGATATCATGGACGGGACTTTTGTTCCGAACTTTGCAATGTCGGTGAGGGAGATCGATCTTATCCGCAAGCTGTCGAACAGGCCCATCGATTGTCACATGATGGTGATGCAGCCGCGGCGCTATATTAAAATGATGGCTGATCACGGCTGCGATATTATTTACATTCATCCTGAGGCGGAGCTGATTCCCACCGAGACCCTGGACCAGATTCGCGCGCTGGGCAAGAAGCCGGGCATTGTGATAAATCCCGCGCTGAGCCTTGAAATGGTAAAGGATATTCTGCCCATCGTTGACTACGTTATTATTATGGGCGTTAATCCCGGTTTCGCGGGCCGCGATTTTATGGATTACCTTATTCCCAAATTTAAGGAGCTTACGCGTTACCGCGCGGAGAAGGCTCTGGCCTTTAAGATTATTCTTGACGGCGGCGCGGACGAGAGAGTCATCCGTACAATGTACCACGATGTGGGGGTTGAGGGTTACGTTCTGGGCAAGCAGCTTTTGTTTTTCCAGAACAAGCCGTACAAGGACTGCGTGGATTTTGTGCGGGCGATATAGTTTTTTCCGGCGGGGCTGGACGCGTCCCCGCCCGGGGCCTTGGGCTGAAGCCGCCGCGTAAAAATCGCGTTAATTAAAAAAGGTGAAAAAAATGCGAGATTCCGCCGGATTTTTGTTGACACTGGTATACAAGTATGATAGCATATAACAATATTTGAAATTATGGAGGTAGTGTATGAAATTTTCAGGAAGGGCCGCGCTCATGGTTCTGATCCTGACGCTTGCGTGCTCCGCCGGTGTGTTCGCGGGCGGAGGGCAGGAGGGCGGTTCCGCGCAGGCGGGCAAACAGGTTTTGAGGTTCGGCCACACGCTTACCGAACAGGACGCGTATAATGTTTATATGCGCAAATGGGCGGAGGCTGTTTCTACGGCGACGAACGGGGATATCGTTATTGAGATTTATCCCAGTTCCCAGCTTGGTTCCGAAGAAGATGTTCTTGAGCAGATCCGGCAGGGCGCCAACATTGGCTGGCAGACGGATTTTGCGCGGCTTGGTTCCTATGTAAAGGGGCTTTCCGTTGTAAACGCGCCGTTTTTTGTCAGCGATCTTGATGAGGCGTTGAAGCTTCAGCAATCGGCCGCCATTAAATCTTTGAATAAGGAATTGGCGGATAAGTTCGGTATTGCCCACATTTCTTTTGACTGGATACAGGGGCAGCGCCATGTTTTTACCAATAAGCCCGCGAAGAGTCCCGAAGAACTGAAGGGCTTGCGGATTCGTACCGCTCCCGCCCCTATTTGGGTAGAAAGCGTAAACTCGCTTGGCTGTACCGCGGTTTCCCTGAGTTACGGGGAAATTTATACAGGTATCCAGACGAAGGTTGTTGACGGCTGCGAGCTGCCGTACAATGCGGCGAACAATCTGAAAATTTTCGAAGTCGCGAAGTATGTCATAGAAACAGGGCATATCTTTCAGTTAAACGCGATGGTTGTCAGCCATGCGTGGTTACAGAAGCTGCCGCAGAACTACCAGAGTATCCTTATCAGCGAATGCGACAAGGCCGGTCTTGAGGCTTCAAAGGCTCTTGCCGATCAAACCGCCGCAAGCAAAAAAAACATGACCGATAAGGGCATCACCGTTATCGGACGCGATCAGTTGGATATGCAGGCTTTTATCCGCGAAAGCGCGAAGGCTTACGCGGCCCTTGGGCTTACTGATGTGCGGGCCGCTGTTTACAGGGATATAGGGAAAAATTGAATCTGCGAAAGCAGGGAACACTAGGCCGGCGGGAAAACCTTGCGGCTTTCCCGCCGGGTTTTTGGAGATAGTGTATGAATAGATTATATCGAACCGTGTGTACTATTGAGATGGGCGTCGCGATTTCTTTTCTTGTAGTCAGTGTGGCGGCCTTGTGTATCTCCGCCATTTTGCGTACCCTTGACCACCCCATCGCGTGGGGGCTCGATGTGGCCCTTTTGCTGTTTAGCTGGAGTACCTTCCTCGGGGCGGATATCGCGTTCCGCAATAAAGCCCTGGTCAAGGTAGATATGCTTGTCAATCTGCTGCCGGCCAAACTGCAAAGGTTTCTGGAGGCGGTTGTCTATGTTCTTATGACCGCCGCGATTGTTTTTCTTATTGTTTACGGAATCAAACTTGCCATTATTTCACGCGCCCGTGTTTTTCCCGGCGCTGCCTGGCTGAGTTACAGCTGGGTAACGGCCTGCGTACCTGTGAGCATGACACTGATGTTTATTTCCGACATGAAGCAAATTTACGAAAACTTTTTCAGGAAAAAATCCGGCGGCAGGCCCGCCGCGGCCGGCGCAAAGGAGGAACAGCCATGCTGATCGTCTTTCTCGTTTTTGTTGTTCTTTTGTTTATCGGCCTGCCGGTAGGCTTTTCCGTGCTTATCGCGGGCGCCATGTTTTTCTTTCAGCATTCCGACACTCTTCTTACCACGATTGTGCAGCTTCCCATAACCCAGACGCAGAATGTCAATTTGCTCGCGGTGCCTCTTTTTATTTTTGCCGGCAACCTGATGAACTGCTCCGGAATTACGGAGCGGCTTGTAAAGCTCGCAATGGCGCTTACCGGCCACATGCGGGGCGGCTTGGCCCAGGTAAGCGTTGTGCTTTCTACTCTTATGGGGGGTGTTTCCGGTTCGGCGAACGCCGACGCGGCAATGGAGGCCCGCATACTGGGCGGGGACATGCTGAGGCAGGGCTATCCCAAGGGTTATACCTCCTGCGTTATCGCTTTTACATCGCTCATTACCGCTACCATACCCCCCGGAGTATCTATGATCATGTACGGGACCGTAGGCAATATTTCCATCGGAAAGCTCTTTACCGCAGGGCTTACCGTGGGGGTTGTGATGATGATTTTATATATGCTGCTTGTTGCTGTTACCTCGCGGATATATGGTTTCAAGCCTGTACGGGAGAAGCGTCTTCCCCTGCGCGATATTTTGCGCATTGCGCGGGAGACCATCTGGGCAGTCATATTTCCCGTCCTTCTGCTTGTCGGTATCCGCTTCGGCCTCTTTACTCCTTCGGAAGTAGGGGCCTTTGCCTGTGTCTACGCGCTTTTTATAGGAATATTTATTTACAAGGAAATCTCGCTTAAAAAGCTGATACAGACCTTTGAGCAGTCGGTTGTCGATATAGGGGCCATTATGTTCATGATTTCCATGTCGGCTGTTTTCGGATACGGAATTCCTATAGATAAGCTCCCGCAGAAGGTAACTGTTCTTATCGCGGGTTTGACATCGAATCCCTACGCCGTTATGGCCCTTGTTGTTGTGTTTCTTATTATTGCGGGAATGTTTATGGAAGGGTCAATTATCATCCTGCTTACCACGCCCATTCTGCTGCCCCTGATGAGCAGTTTCGGGATCGACCCCATTGTATTCGGCCTTATTCTGTGTACCGTCGTTACTATGGGTAATATGACGCCTCCCGTGGGGCTTGCTATGTATACTGTCTGCGGCATTCTTAACTGTCCGCTGGAGGACTATGTAAAAGCCTGTCTGCCCTTTGTTCTTATTGTTCTTATCGAAGAGGCTGTTCTGACACTGTTTCCCAAACTTGTGCTTTTCCTGCCGGATTTGCTGTATTAGAGTTGAGAGGAACCCCGCCGGGTTTCCGAACAAGTCTATTAAACGCCGGCTATCCGGTCCGCGGATGCTTCCCCGTAACAAGAGAAGGCCCTCATCGCCAACGGCGTTGAGGGCCTTCAAGGGGGAGAATAGATTTTATTGCAACGCGCCCGCATAAAAAAGCGCGCTTACAACCCGTCGGAAACCAGCCGCTGCCACGCGGCAGGTTTTCATTAAAGTTGTTCAGAAACTTTAATTTCTGAACAACTTCCTACTTTACGATGCCAATCAGGAACTCATTTCCTGAGCGGTGTATGCGCAGCATGAACTCCTTCTTGTCGGCCTCGTTGATGGCTTTGTAGAAATCCATGATTGTGGCGATTTTCCTGCCGTTGATTTCGCGGATGATGTCTCCTGTTTTCAGGTTCGCGGACGCGGCGGAACTTCCCTGGGTTACATTGCCGATGATGACCTTTCCGTTATCTGCGCTTAAGGAAAGATCGCGCCGGATTTTCTCCGTCATCTCCACCGCGGAAAACCCCGGCCAGAGTTTTTGCGCTCCGGCAATTTCTTTTTCGGACTTGCGGGCCGCGGTGCGTACCTGCAGGGTTTTTGTCTCGCCAAAACGGATAAGCTGAAACTCAACCGTACGCCCCGGCACAAGGTTTCCCACAAGCTGTACCAGAGTGGTTGAATTAGTCACATCCTGGCCGCCTACCCGGACAATGAGATCGCCCGGCTGAATGCCCGCGTAGTAGGCCGGAGAGTCCAGAAACACATCATGAACAAAAGCGCCTGTTGAAACGCGGATGGACATGGCCTCCCGCAGTTCTTTTGAAGGATCGGCCGAGGTAACGCCGAGCCAGCCGTACTCCACCGAACCCTTGTTGATAATCTGCTCAATAACATTCTTCGCGTTGTTAATGGGAATTGCGAAACCCAAACCTATGCTGCCGCCGGACTGAGAAGCGATCCAGGTATTTATACCGACAACCTCCCCGCGGCTGTTGACCAGCGCGCCGCCGGAGTTGCCCCGGTTAATTGAGGCGTCGGTCTGGATATAATCGGTAAAGTTTCCCACCTCCATACCCGGCATGGGCCTGCGGCCAACCGCGCTGACAATACCGAAAGTGATGGTGGATTCAAAACCCAGAGGATTGCCTAAAGCCAGAGCCCAGTCGCCGACCTGCACCTTGTCCGAATCCCCCAACGTGGCCACGGGAATGCTGTCTTTGGTTTCAAAGACCAGAAGCGCCAAATCCCGGCGGCTGTCGGCTCCCATAAGTTTCGCATCGTATTCACGGCCATCATTAAGTTTAATGGTGATCTCATTAGCCTCTCCGGCTACATGATTGTTTGTCAGCACATAAACCTTTTCCCCGTCCCTGCGGATGATGACGCCCGAACCCAGGCCCGTTTGACGGAACTCGCGCTCCCGGCTTTTCTGTTCGTCTTCTTTTGGTTTTCCGAAGAAGAACTCGAAGGGCGAGCCAAAACTGAACGCGGACGTCTGCTGTTTGACAACCTGCACGACGTTGACCTCCACCACGACAGGCAGAGTTCTCTGCGCTATTTTGCGCAGGCTGTTCTGAAAGCCTTCCAGAGCGGCCGCCTCAGAAGCGTTCAGTTCCTGTGCGCTCACCGCCGGTAAAACCCCAAACAGGAGACACAGCGCCAGCGCCGGATAAACGATTTTTTTTGTGTTTTTCATAGTGTACCTCCTTAAGAAAATTATCTTCCGGACAGGGTGTTTACTGTCCGGTAATTTGTTTTGTTATAGATAAGCTAAACCCTGAACCTTTCAGCAGCCTTACGGGAAAATTACAGTTTTGTAATGAATGCCAACAACTTAGTAAAGAGTGAAAATGGGAAACTGCAAAGCCTGAGTTGTTCTGTCGGATTGTTTTTCTGTGTATTCACTGGTATCCTGCTTTTTTTGCCGAATTAAAACAGGAAATTAGAAGAAATAGCGGAAATGGAGGATCCTATGGATTATATTGCCCATGTACGAAAACTGGAAAACGGAGACTGGGATGAACCTCAGTTATTGGAAACTCACTTAAAAGGAACCGCCGAATTGGCGGCAAAGTTCGCCGCGGATTTTGATTCCGCCGAATGGGGCTATGCCCTTGGTATGAGCCACGATAATGGGAAGGGGAAAGTTGAGTGGCAAAGCTACATACGGGACAAAAGCGGTTTTGGGTATGATGAAGAGGCCTCCTCCGAAACCGCTCCGGGCAGGCTTGACCATTCGAGTCCGGGTGCAAAGCTGGCGGAAGAAGTATTTGGAGGAATGGGCCGGTTCCTTTCCTATTGCATTGCCGGGCATCACGCGGGTTTGCCCGACTGGGGCGGTTCTGCGGGCTCTCTGGAATATAGATTACAGAAGGCGCGGACAGAGGGAATCGCCGAAGAGTTTAAAACCGCTCTTGCCGGATTATGCCCCAAGGCGCTTCCATGGAAAATAAGCTCCCAGGGACTTGATGTATCCCTGTGGATACGCATGCTTTTTTCCTGTTTGATTGACGCGGATCGCTTGGATACCGAAGGGTATATGGAACCGAAAAAGGGTAAGCTGCGGGAAGGGTACCTTTCCATAACCGAATTGCACAGGCGATTTAATTTGTACATGGAGAAAAAAACAGAAAAACTGCTTGAAACGGCGGACGGCGCAGTGTATCAGGCCCGGCAGCGGGTTTTGGCGGATTGCCGGGCGGCGGCGGAAGCGGAACCGGGTTTCTTTTCGCTGACCGTCCCCACCGGCGTCGGAAAGACCCTTTCAAGCATGGCCTTTGCGTTAAAGCACGCAGAGAAGTATGAAAAAGAACGGATTATCTATGTCATTCCGTATACGAGCATTATAGAACAAAACGCCGAAGTGTTCCGGGGAATTTTTGGGCCCGATGAAATTCTTGAACATCACGCGAATCTTGATGACGATGGTACAACCCTTCGATCCCGGCTTGCCACGGAAAACTGGGACGCGCCGGTAATTGTAACCACCAATGTTCAGTTTTTTGAATCCCTCTTTGCGGCTAAAACAAGCCGCTGCAGGAAATTGCATAACATCGCAAACAGCGTGGTGATCCTCGACGAAGCCCAATTGGTTTCCCCGGATTTTTTGGAGCCCATTCTGGAAACCATGCGCCTTTTGGTTGAGCATTACCGGGTAAGTTTTGTTATATGTACCGCCACCCAGCCGGCCTTTGAAAAGCAAAAGGGTTTTCCCCAATTTCCCGGTTTACCCGAAGGCTCAATACGGGAAATCATACAGGATGTCCCCGGCTTGTATAAAAATCTTGAGCGGGTCAAAGTTGAATTTCCAAAGGAAAAATCAGCGGCGGCGGACTGGCGGGAACTGGCCGGCGAATTGTCGGAATACGATCAGGTTCTTTGTATTGTATCGGATCGAAAAAGCTGCCGGGAACTCCATGCCCTCATGCCCAGGGAAACCTATCACCTTTCCGCGCTTATGTGCGCCCGGCACCGGAGTGATGTTATCGCCGAAATCAAGGACAAGCTGAAAAAAAGGGAAGCGGCGCGGGTTATCAGTACCCAACTGGTTGAGGCGGGAGTCGATATTGATTTTCCGGTGGTGTACCGGGCAATGGCCGGCCTTGATTCCATTGCCCAGGCCGCGGGCCGGTGTAACCGGGAGGGGAAACTGAACGCCGAAGGCAAATGGGGAAGGGTGGTTATTTTTAATGGGGTCCGTAAAGCGCCCGCCGGGATACTCAGAAAGGCAAGTGAAACGGCAGCGCGTTTGTTAGATCAGGGCCTGGATAATCCTATAGACCAGGGTGTATTTGCCTCCTATTTTTCTGAACTCTATTGGAAGGTCAACTTGTTGGATAAAGAAGGGGTTATGAAATTATTAAAACCCGAGCCTCCCCATCTGGAAATTCAATTCAGAAGCGCCGCGGAGCTGGTTAACATCATCGATGATAAGCAGCAGCGGCCAATCCTGGTTCGTTATGGGGAAGGAGGCGAACTTATTGATGTATTAAAAAGGGCCAAAAAATCCGGCGCCGGTTTTGAAAGAAAAACCTTACGAAAGCTGCAAA
>JAISQU010000015.1 GCA_031274005.1 Spirochaetales bacterium | reverse complement strand
CTGTGGATCAAAATTTAACCATACAATATCCCCACGATCAGGTACATACGGCTTCTTTACCATATTTCTTTTCCCACGGGTCCATTTGTCTCAATTTCTTTATGTATATTAGTTTCGTTTATTTGATTTAACATTTCAGATAATTTGTTTTTATTTTTTGGTTTTATAATAATTTTATTGCCCTCGTCTTTAATTTCCACAAAAGAACCGTCTTTTAATGATAATTCTCTAACAATTAAATTAGGTATTCTGATTCCTAAACTATTTCCCCATTTCTTTATTACGGCTTCCATGATTTTTCTCCTCCATATTGAATATATACTATGTTTATACATTTGTCAATAGTTTTTTGAGTATGCCGTATAACGCTTCGACTGCAAACGACGTTTTGGCCGTCGGGATAAGGGCTTTGCGCAGGCAGGGGGGCCCTCCTTGACAGATTAAGGGCGGCTCTAAAAACCCCGGTCGGGTTTTCAGAGCAATTTAACCGCGAAAGACGCGAAAAGCGCGAAATTTTTGGCCGCCGGGAGGGTGACCGACACCCTGCGTTTTCCCCATAAACAATGCGCCCCTGCCACGGATGGCAGGGGCGCGGGACTAATGCTTTACAAAACGCTGTCATCGTAGCCCTTCGGGGTACGACACCTTTGCATTTTGGTTCGTGAAGCCGAAGCCGGCAGATGTCAGGTCTACGTTAGGCGTTCTGTTTACTAGTAAGCAAACTGCCCCTTATAGCCCAGATCCTGAAGCCGCTTGCGGGTGGCGAGAGGTAACTTTGCATCATTCCCAAAAGCATCATTCTCATGGCCGCGCCAATCATAATCTACGGAGTGCGGTAGTTCCTCCACAACATATTTAGAACCGTACTGGATTGCCGTTACGCTTTCCGGAATGGCAACATTGAAAAGGTTAAAGCAGTACTGGAACGCGCCGGCCCCAATGGTCTTGATATTCGCGGGAATATTGATGTCTGTTAAGCTTGTGCAATTTGCGAATGCCAAGGCGCCTATCGAGGTTACGCTATCCGGCAGGACAACCCTTTTAACGCGTGTTTTTGCAAAGGCAAGATGCCCTATCGTCTGTACCCCGTCCGGTATGATAACGACATATGGCCAACCGGAGACCACCCAATTAACACCAACCTGAACGACCGGATACCCTTCGATCTCGCTGGGGATAATCAGGATTTCGTTTTCACCGGTATACTTAGTGATGACAATACCGTCGCCCGCCTTGTTGAGGTCATAACTAAAGTCGCCGCCGGGGGAGGCGCTGCCTTGCAGTTTGGCAAGAGCCTCCGCGGAAGCGTCTTTAAGGGCTTCAATAAAAGATGCGGAATCCCCGCTGCTGATTGCCGTTTCCAGCGGATCCGCGGGCGGCGGCGCAGATTCCGCCGCCGTGCCGGACTCTGCCGCGCTTGATCCCGCCGCTGATCCGCCGCTCTTGCTGCCTCCTCCGCAGGCGCCGAGTACCAGTGTGAATGCCAGCAGAAGCGCCGCCATTCCCATTACTATAAATTTGCTATTCTTCATCTGAATAACTCCTTTGCGGTTTTTATGTCCCGCCGGACAAAATTTTTATGTTTAACGCCATAACGGATAACACCACCCTTACGGAACAAGCGGGCTAACCCCTCGCGCGTCGCCTTACAACCTTCCACCTTTCTGATTAACCCCGCCAGGGACTGACCTCTCTGGCCCGTCAGTACCCGATTTTCCCGACAATTTAAATCATGGCAATCTCATGGTACCTGGTTTCTATTTTTATGGTTTTTTCCATAAAAAACAGAGAGTTTTACCATGTGTTTTCCGTGCGTTGTTTCCGTGCGTTAAGGTTACAGGTTTTCCAGGTCTTCGCGGTAATGTACGCCGGTTTTGGCGTAGATGATGCTCAGATTGTTTTCCACGGTGCGGAGGCGGATGTCCAGGATTTCGGCGATTTGCCTGTTGCTTTTGCCGCGCTGTACCATGTCGAATATCTCCCGTTCCCGTTTGGTAAGTCCCAGCATGATGTCGGAAACCGCGCTGATTTTGGCAAGGAGTTCCGCGCTAAAACCGCTGCCGCCCTTCAAAACAATTTCCATGGCGTTTTCCAGTTCCGCTTCCCCCTGGGATTTATTGACATAGCCTGCGGCGCCGGAGCGGAGGGCGGCTTTTATATGCGCGTAATCGCCGTACACCGAATATACGATCACAGGCGGATGTTTGTTTTTGTAAAGGTCTTTCAGGCGGGGGATAAGGTCAAGGCCCCAGGAATTCTTTAAGGCAATATCAAGGAGCACGATGTCAGGCAGGGATGTACCGGCACGAGGAGCGGCCAGGAGGGACTCGGCTTCTTCCAAATCGGCGGCTTCCCCCCACACGGTCCACCTGCCGGTTTGGGTAAAATAATCGGCAAGCCCCCGCCTCATAAAAACATGATCGTCTACCAGCGCCAGGGTGTTTACCTGTTTCACGGCGGGTTTTCCTCCAATGGTATTTCTATCCGTATGGTAAGGCCGCGGTTTTTTCCCTCCCCGCCGTTTGCGAATGAGAGTTCCCCCTTGAGAAAGGCCGCCCGTTCGCGCATGCCCCGTATGCCAATACGGGGGTCTTCTTTTTCCATGCCTTTGCCGTCATCGGATACAAACAGGAGCAGGGTTTTTGCCCCTTCCTTTTCCCCGTTCCGCATGGTGATAACGGCCTCCCTCGCACCGGCGTGTTTTTCGATGTTTGTCATGGCTTCCTGTACCATACGGTAACAGTGAAGCTGTTTTTCCGGCCCAAGTCCTCCAAGGACAAGATCTTTCTGAACGCCTGTCCGGCACTTTATGCCTGTTTTTTCTTCCATGTTTATACATAAAGCCGTAAGGGAATCTTCCAGGCTAAGGCGGCTGAAATCCGGCGGCATGACGCGCTCGCAGACGCCGCGGCAGTTGAGCATTATCCGGTTTTCCATGGCAAGTATTTCGCCGGTCTCCGGCATTGCCGCCGCTCTTTTGGTCATAAGCGTGAGGCGGCTTAAATCCTGCAAGACCGTATCATGGAGTTCGGCGGCTATCCGCGTGCGTTCGGTTTCCTGGGCTGCCATTATCTGTCTTGAAAAATTGGAACTGTCCCGTTCCTTGCGTCTTGAAAAACTGAGGTTACGCTGAAGCAGCCAGATTATCAGCATCAGTATAAATATTATCACGATAAAAATGGCAAAAAAATAGAAGGTATGGGCAAATACGGCGTCCGATGTTTCGGTTTCCAGGGTTTGGTATTTGAGAATTATGTTCCGTATATCGACGGCGGCGGCAAGGACCCCCTCGCGATTGTCTTGGGTTATGGCGCCGGAAAAAGCTTCAAACAGCCGGTTCAGGGTTTTCCTGTCCCCTTCCCCGGTCAAAGGGCGGCTGTCTTTTGGACCCGTGTTCTTTGGACGCGAACCTTCGTAGTGCCTGTAGTAAGGCGATTCAAAATACGCTTCCGTCTTTTCCCGGAACCTGCCGAGGGCGTCAAGGAGTTCCCCCCTGTGTCCGTCCGCAATATAATCATTTAATGCGGTTTCAACTTCCATCCATCCTTCGAGGATGATTGGGATGCCGGTTTCCGCCACCGCTGGAAAAGAGGCGGTAAAACAGAGGGCTAGAGCAAGGGCGTGTTTTATGCAGGACCGCATTGACACACTATAAACTAAAATTTTAATTTGTTGTATTGTAGTATTATGAGGTTTTGGAAAATCCTGCTTTTGTCTATAGCCGGGGGTGCGGCGGATTATGCCATGTCCCTTGTGACTTCCGGTTTTGGTGTCGGTCTTTATCTTGATACCATTTTTACCGTTACGGTTACTTTTTCAGGCGGTCCTGGCGCGGGGCTTATCAGCGCCCTGTTGTATACCGCCGCCTGCCGCTATGATTCCTGGGGTATTTATCTTTTCGGCATTTGCAGTGTCGCGGCGGTTGTGTTAACGTATCTTTTTAGCCGGATTTTTCCCGCCGAATGCGGAAGCCTCCGTATTATCGGCCGCCCTGCCGAAAAGAAAGAGAGGGAAGACCTTCCCCCGACTATCCTTAACATCATCACCGTGCTGGTGCTGTTTTCACTCACCATGTGTGTCCTTATGAGCGTACTCGGAGGCATTATCGCATGGTTCATTCAGGCTGTTCTCAATGCGCCTTTGGTTGACGTTCCGCCGGAAACGTTTTTCAAGCTTGGGCTCGTACGCCATAATATCAGCCTTATCGTGACGGAGATACTTGCGCGTTTTCCGGTGAATATTCTTGACCGCATCATAACGGTTTTTACCGCCTATGGGATGGCCAGACTTCTCGTTTTAATATCCCGCCATAAGCAGAAAATCCGGTAGGCAGATTGTTCGTGTAGTTCGTGGTTATTTTTCTTTTATTTTCCCCGCGGGCAGCCATTTGCGGAGGCAGCGGTTCAGCGAGGCGAATTCGATGGGTTTTGCCAAAAGGCCGTTGAACCGGTTTTCCATGAACATCTGTTCCGCGCCGTCGAT
>JAISQU010000114.1 GCA_031274005.1 Spirochaetales bacterium | reverse complement strand
AAAAACATGGACGCTGAGTATCTGGTGAAAAACTTTAAAGATCGTATTGTTTTTATGGGAGGCGTGGATACCCAGCATCTTTTACCTTTCGGCACTCCCCGGCAGGTGCGGGATGAAGTACGGCGCTTGAGGGATCTTTTTGGCCCGAATTTTCTGGTTTCCCCTAGCCATGAATCGGTTTTGCCTAACGTTTCCCCCGAAAATGTAGCCGCCATGGCGGAAGCCGCCGCGGAATGAGACCTTCATGAATACACGATGCGGGCTCCTCCGTCCTCTTGACAAACTGGGGCTTCAATGCATAATCTGAGTGGAAATGGGGCGCCGGAATCCGGCTGAGACAGCGATACGCTGAACCCTTGAACCTGATGCGGGTAATGCCGCCGTAGGAAACACGAATGGATTATACTACCCAGATGGACGCGGCGAAAAAGAGAATCGTGACGCCGGAAATGGAAGCGGTTGCGGCGGAGGAGGGGATCTCCCCGCTGGAGATTCAGGAACTGCTCGCAGCCGGGCAGATTGCCATACCCTGCAATAAGTTACACTCCGGCATCGCGCCTAAGGGGATTGGCAGTGTTCTGCGTACCAAGATCAATGTGAACCTCGGCGCTTCAAAAGATTGTCAGAATATCGAGGTGGAACTGGAAAAAGTGCGCGCCGCCCAGGAAATGGGGGCCGACGCCATCATGGATCTGAGTACCTTCGGCGACACCCGTTCATTCCGCCGCCGCCTGGTAAGGGATTGTTCCGCGGTGCTGGGAACGGTGCCTGTTTACGACGCGCTGGTCTATTACGGCAAGGAACTTGAGGCGATTAGCGCCCAGGAATGGCTTGCCGTGGCGAGAATGCATTGCGAAGACGGCATTGATTTTCTGACCATTCACGCCGGCATCAACCGCGCCACGGCACAGCGCTTCAAACAGAACAACAACCGTATCACCAATATTGTCTCCCGCGGCGGCTCTCTGCTCTTCTCCTGGATGGAGATGACCGGACAGGATAATCCCTTTTTCGAGTACTACGATGAACTGCTGGATATATGCGGCGAATACGACGTTACCCTCAGCCTCGGCGACGCCTGCCGTCCCGGCTGTCTCCACGACGCCTCCGACATAAGCCAGTTCGAGGAACTGCTCGTTCTCGGCGAACTTACCAAACGGGCCTGGGAGAAAAATGTACAGGTTATCATCGAGGGTCCCGGCCATATGCCGATGGATCAGATAGAGGCCAACATGAAACTGCAGAAAACCCTTTGTCACGGCGCGCCGTTTTATGTGCTTGGCCCCCTGGTTACCGATGTCGCCCCCGGCTACGATCACATCACTTCGGCTATCGGCGGCGCCCTTGCCGCCTGGCACGGCGCGGCGTTCCTCTGTTACGTTACCCCCGCCGAACACCTGCGGCTTCCCACGCTTGAGGATATGCGGGAAGGCATCGTGGCCTCAAAAATCGCCGCCCACGCCGCTGATATCGCCAAGGGCCTTCCCAACGCCCGGAACTGGGACGACGAAATGAGCCGCGCACGGCAGCGCCTGGACTGGGAGGCCATGTTCAGCCTTGCCCTCGAACCGGAAAAACCCCGCCGCTACCGGAAAGAATCCATGCCGGAGCAGGAGGACACCTGCAGTATGTGCGGCAATATGTGCGCGATGCGCAACATGAACCGGATACTGAAAGGCGAGAAGGTTACGGTAAACTGAGAGGCGGGGATGTTTCTTGTAGGGCCCTTGATATATCACAAACAACACTTTACATTTCTTTTATGGTCTCTTTAAGCTTGAAATTGAGCGATACAGCCGGAAAGAAAAGTAAATCGTCCTTATCACAGGAAGTATATCATGAAATTCTCACCCGGCTCATGGACAACCGCCTTGTTCCGGGGAATATGCTCAATCGGAGGGATGTCGCCAAAGAACTCGGGGTAAGCGTTGCTCCGGTTCTGGAAGCCATGTTACAGCTTGAAATTGAAGGCTTTCTGGAAAGTGTTCCCCGGAAGGGCTCTTTTGTAAAACCCATAAAACGGGAAGATGTATACGGTCAACTCATCGTAAGAGAGGCTCTGGAATGTGAGGGAGCCCGTATGTACTGCGGAAAGCCGGTGAGGGACAACTGGTCAGCCCTCATTAAGGCCGCTGAGGATGCTGACAACGCAAGCTATGGAAGCGTCACGCAATGGGAGGCGGAAATTCATTTTCATCTGACGCTCCTTGATCTGGCGGGATGCGTACCTCTCAGTCAGGCATTTATCAGAACCATTCGTTTAGGACTTTTTTACCAAATGAATCATATATTTCTACCTGAAAACCAGGTGGAATACAAGCATTTGGATCTTATTGATGATTTAGGTAAGGCTTCCCCCGATGCCGCGGAACGTACCGTCCGCCGGCATATCAGGAGCGGAAAGCATCCATTCTCAATAACTGGACAAGTCCCTGTCCATTGACCGCCTGCTCAGACCGAAACGCCACCGAACCCGGAGACCTCCTGAAACATCAGCTTCTTTTCCCCCAAACCAGGAGCCTATTGCACTTGTGTATGTTCGCGCCGCCAGTGCCGCAAACATCCCGATCATCCAGCCTCCTTGGACAGTTTGCAGGGTAAAAAATCGCCTTGCAGGCGATTTTTGAGTTTTTATGCGCGAAGTGCGACAAACTGCTGGGCCAAAATCAAAACTTTATAAAATTTTGGTTGACTTCTGATATATCAGTTGATATACTTATAGCCAGTAGGAAGGATAATGACATATTCATACAGGGGGGTTGCCTCCGAGGGTGGTTTACATTTTCGCAAATTTTTAAGGGATAGAATATGAAACCGGAATCCTCGGCAGTCTCAGGCGGTGTATTAAAAACCTCTCTACATAATAAAATGTTTTTTGCAAAACTTAACCGCTATAAATGGATATACGTGCTTTTTCTGCCGATTTTTGTCTTTGCCTTTATTTTCAATTATATGCCCATGCATGGGATTCAAATCGCCTTTAAGGAATTCCGGCCTGTTGACGGGATTTTGGGCAGCAAGTGGATTGGATTTAAATACTTTATCCGTATGTTCCGGGAACCCACGTTCCTCATGGTATTCCGCAATACCCTGGTTATCAGTTTTTTAAAAATAGTCATAGTTTTTCCCGCAGGCATTTTTTTTGCCTTGCTCCTTAATGAGATAGCGGCGCAGGGGCTTAAAAAGATATACCAG
>JAISQU010000096.1 GCA_031274005.1 Spirochaetales bacterium | reverse complement strand
CCCTGGGCCGCGCCAGGGATTGCAGCGTAAATCCTTTTGGCATAGCCAAAAGATTGAAGCGGAAAGCCCGGTTTTTTGCTTCGCAAAAAAGGCGCACGGAAAAAATTGGTGCACCCGCTTGCGGCCCGGGGCGTTTCGGGTATAGACTTTTCGTATATAATTTTGCAAGGAGAATCTATGGACAAATTTGTGTGTGTTGTTGATCGTGATTTCAGGAACCCGGAGGAAGATTTTGATATGGGATTGTCGTCAATCCTTTGTGACCCGGATATAGACGTACGGTTTTACAAGACTGAGGCGGACAGTAATGCTATTCCGGCGGAACTGCTCAAGGATGTGGATACATTTATTTCCGTGCTGCGTCCGTTTAACAGGGAGTCCCTTGCGCAGGCGAACCGTTTGAAGTGGGTTGGGCGTTTCGGCGCGGGTTTTGATAATGTGGATATTCAGGCCTGTACGGAGAAGGGGGTTTTTGTGAGCAACGCTCCGCAGGGCGTGTGGATCTCGGTTCCTGAGATTACTGTGGGGTATATGCTGGCGCTTATTAATAAGCTGAAGATTTACGACACGCATATCCGCGCGAAGGGTTTTGCCGGGGCGGACGCGTACAATACGAGGTGCCTCTACGGGCGCACGGCGGGTATTGTGGGCTTTGGCGGCATAGGGATAAATCTCGCGGCCATACTGAAAGCCTTTTCGATGAATGTGCAGGTATGCGATCCTTTTGCGGATGAAAAACGGCTTGCCGGGCTGGGGGTAAAAAAAGTTGATTTGGACACTCTGCTCGCGACATCCGACTTTGTCAGCCTGAATGTACCGCTTACCTCCTCGACGCGGGGAATGATCGGGGCCGCGCAGCTTGCGAAGATGAAGAAGACGGCGTTTCTTATCAACACCGCGCGGGGTTTTGTGTGTGACGACGCGGCGCTTGCCGAGGCGATTAAAAACAAAACGATTGCGGGCGCGGCCGTGGATGTTTTTGGGGGAGAACCGAATGTGGCGGATAATCCCCTCATCAGGCTGGGGGCCGATAATCTTATTCTGACCCCGCATGTCGCGGGGGGCGGCAGCATCGACGCCATGACGATAACAGGACAGAAGCTGGCCGAGTGCGTTATCCGCATCAAGAACGGGCAGTTTCCCGTCAATATCGTGAATCCCCAGGCTTCAAAAGATCCGGTTCCGCCGGAGTGCGTAACGCCGTCTTTTGTCGCGAAATAACAAGGCGCGCGGGATTCTTTTCCTGCGTTTGCCCTGGACGGATCCCGGCCTGAATCTTGCCGCCGAAGAATATCTTCTTGATGAGAGCCGCGCGGCGGAGGCCGGGCCTGTTCTTCTGGTGTATGAAAACAGCGAGGCGATTGTTATAGGCAAAAACCAGAACCCCTGGAGGGAGATTGCCCCGTCTGTTCTGCGCGGCGGCAGCCCCCGGTTTTTCCGGCGGATTTCCGGCGGGGGAACAGTGTGGCATGGTCCGGGTAACCTGAACTTTTCTTTTATTATGCCGCGCGGCGGTTTTTGCAAAGAAGAAAATCTTGATTTTGTGCGCCGCGCTGTGGCAAGGCTGGGCGTCAACCCGGACAGGACGGCCCGGGGCGATCTTGTTGCGGGCGGCGGGAAGGTGTCGGGCAACGCTTTGTGTTACCGCAAGGACAGGGCGCTGCACCACGGGACGCTGCTTGTGTGCGCCCGCCTTGACAGGCTGAAGAGCTGCCTGCCGGATGCGGAAGGCCCGCGGCTGCGCATCAGTACCCGCGCCATAGCCTCAGTTTCCATGCCCGTCGCGAACCTCGCGGATTTTGCCGCCGGTATAGCTTGCCGGAGCCTCGCGCAGGCGCTTCTTGATGAGGCGCGCGATGTGTACGCGTCTGTGAGCGCCCCCGCCGGTACTGAGGATTTTTTGCCGCAGGCGAGGCTGCGGGAGATCGCCGCCCTGCGCGATACCTGGCAGTGGCGTTACGGAATGACCCCCGCTTTTTGCTGTCAAATCGGGGAGAAAACATTTACCGTACAGGACGGAATCGTTGTGTCGGCGGCGCCTGCCGGGGATGATCGTGTGGGTCTGAGGTTTGACCCGGATTTATTGTGTTCGTGACGCATATTGCCGCGCCAGTTCCCAAATTTTCGGCAAAACATCGCCCGCGGGCAGAGGCAGGTACACATCCGTGATGGCGTTGGTGTAGGCGGATTCGGACGGATTTATCTCAATAATGCGGGCGTGGTTTTGGGCGGCGATCTGGGGCATGCCCGCCGCGGGGTAGACCTCGCCTGTTGTGCCAATAACGATCATGCATTCGGCGCGGCCCGCGGCGAAGCGGGAATTGGAAAGCGCGTCAAAGGGAATGGCCTCGCCGAAAAAAACGAAATCGGGTTTGAGTATTTCTTTGCACGAGGGGCAGCGGGGCGGAAGCGCGCCAAGGTCTGTTGAGGCGGCCTCGTACTTTTTTCCGCACGCGCGGCACAGGAGAAAGCGCGAATTGCCGTGAAACTCGATGACGTTTTTGCTGCCCGCGCGGGTATGCAGGTCGTCGATGTTCTGCGTGATAAGCGCCTTGAGCTTTCCCGCCTCCTCCATCTGCGCAAGAACCCTGTGACCCGGATTCGGCTGCGCCCGGCCAAAAAAATCATAAAAGATTTCCTTTATCGTGACCCAGCATTTTTCCGGATTCGCGTCAAAGTAATCCAGCTCCAGAAGACGGGGATCATACTTATTCCATATGCCATCGGTTCCGCGGAAAGGCGGGATGCCGCTTTCCACAGACATCCCTGCGCCGGTAAAGGCCGCTGTCCAGTCCGAGGCTTGTATAAATTCCGCCGCCTTGCGGATTCTGTCTTCCAGAGAAAGGGCGTCGTGATTTTTCATGATGACCTCCGTGGTTGTTAAAGTCCCGCCGAGGTGGGGCTTCCCGCCGTATCTTCCATTATGGTTTTTACCGTATACGCGCTCAGGATATCCGCGACCTCTTTTGTGAGTTTCTTCCATGTAGGATGAACATGACAGACATTTTTGCGGCGGCAGCTTTTGGGTTTACCGTCTGCGGCGGGCGCGCAGGAAGCGACCTCGGCGCCTTCGCCTACAGCCTTAAAAATATCATACATGGAGATAGCCTCGGGAGGGCGGTTTAGCAGAAACCCCCCTCCGGGACCCCGCACAGACCGGATAAGTCCCGCCTTTTTCAGGCGAAAACAAATCTGCTCCAAAAATTCCGCGGAAATCTCCTCTTCGTCGGATATCTTCTTTATAGGAACGGGTTTGTCATGTGAATTCTTCGCCATGTTGACCACCGCGCGCAGAGCATAGCGGCCTTTTGTCGTTATTCTCATTTCTATTCCTTACCGGGAAAGTATAGTATACAGCGAAAAACGTGAATAGGCAAGGGACTTTCTCTCCCAAACCGAAGGTTTGGGAGAGAAAGTCCCGACCGGAAATGTGCGGAGAGAGTCACCGGTACGCTTCTTGCTTGTCACCAAAGCTGGTGAATATAACGCAATTGCGCAGCAATTGCCGGATTGTTATACCCCTTCCGCACATTTCCGTGAAAGCGTTCCCGCCGCAGGCGACCGGAAATGTGCGGAGAAAGTCACCGGTACGCTTCAGGCTTGTCACCAAAGCTGGTGAATATAACGCAATTGCGCAGCAATTGCCGGATTGTTATGCCCCTTCCGCACATTTCCGTGAAAGCGCTCCCGCCGCCATGAGCGGCAATGCCCATCGCAAGGCCGGAGGCCAATTCTTCCGTAAGGCGCGGAAAGTGTAATAGGGCGGGCCCAACAAACCTTCCGGGGCCAGGAAAGCTCAATCCAATCCCGCGCCTGGGCCGGGCGCGTCCTCCTGCGGCAGAAGGTCGGAATCTTTTTCCGCGGACACATTGAAAACCGGATCAGTCCGGTTTGCGGGTAAGGAACATCTCAATCGCCGTAATCCCCGACAGAACCAATGAGGAGGGGCCAGTCTCCGGCGTTAAGCGTAAAGTAAAGAAAGATGTACGGCCCCGTCATAACCATCTCCATCGCGGAGGCGGTATATGGCCCTGACTGGCTTACTCGATGACATTTATAAAGCTGCCGATAGAATTGCTCAATTTGTTTGCCAATTACTTCGCCAAAAGAAGCGGGAAATTTTCCAGTTCTTCGCAGAGAGCTTTGAGAAAGGCGGCGCCGGGCGCGCCGTCAACGGCGCGGTGGTCGACGGTCAGGGAAAGGCTCATCGCGGGGTAGTCGGCCATTCCCGCCGGGGTTTTTTTGCGTTTATAGTCAAGGGCGCCGATGCCGAGGATTGCCGTTTGCGGGGGATTTATAATCGGCGTAAAATAATCCACATTGTACGCGCCGATGTTGGATATGGTAAAGGTTCCGTCCGCGAGGTCTTGCGGCGCGGCCTTGCCTTCCCGGCAAAGGGCGGCGAGGGTTTTTATTTCGCGGGATATGGCGGAAAGGCTTTTTGTGTCGGCGTTTCGCACTGTGGGAACAAGAAGCCCCCGCGGCGTATCAACGGCGATGCCAAGGTTTACATGGGTAAAAAGAAGCGTCTTGTCGTCAAAGAAGTGCGCGTTCAGGCGGGGAAAATCCAAAAGAACGCGGCTTACGGCAAAGGCGGCGAAGTCATTTATCGTAAGTTTCGCCTCCGGTGGAGCGGAGAGGTTACAGCGTTCGCGGTAGGCCAGAAGCTCCGAAGCGTCGAAATGCGCGAACATGGTAAACTGCGCCATGCTCTGGAGCGAACGGTGCATGGCAAGGGCTATGGTTTTGCGCACGCGGTCGTTGGGCACGGCGGTGTATTCCCCGGCGGTAACGGAGGCCGGCGCGAAGGACGCGGGGGCTGCCGGATGGGAAAAAGACGCCGGCTGCGAGGAAAGGGCGGCTTTGATGTCGTCTTCGATAATGCGGCCGCCGGGGCCGGTTCCGGAAATAAGGCTGTAGGCGAGGCCGCGGGTCCGGGCAAGGCGGCGCGCCCGCGGCGAGATTTTTACCGGTCCATGCGGCTCTGCGGCGGCGCTTTGCGCCGCCGGGGTTTCAGGGAAAAACTCTGGCCCAATAGCCGCGGGCGCGGCGGGGGGAACGCTAGTGGGCGCTGTGCCGGGGCCTTGCCGCTGCTGTGATACGCTATCCGCCGCCGCGGGAGCGGCGGCGTCCCCCTCATCAGGAAGGACGAAAGCCTCACCCTCGCTGCCGATGACGCAGACGATTTTTTTGATAAGGACTTCGTCGCCTTCGGCCGCGAGAAGTTTCAGGACGATTCCGGAGCTTTCGGCTTCCACGTCGAAGGTGGCTTTGCCGGTTTCGAGGGCGAAGAGGTACTGGCCTTCTTTGACGGAGAGGCCTTCTTTGACATACCACTTGGTCAGGATTGCGCTTTCTTCGGTAAGGCCCTTTTGGGGCATGCGGACAAATGTCGCCATGACTGCCTCCTATATTCCGAGCCGTTCGGCGCGGAGTTTTTCTTCAAGGCTGAGGTTATACACAGGAGTGTAACCGGCCAGTTTTTTGACGCGGGTGTGGATGGCGTCAAGGATCACGTCTTTGGAGGGAAAGAAAAACTTTTCCAGTTCCGGACAGGGGGAGACCCAGTTGTGCGAGCCGATGGCCACGGGCGGGGCGTCAAGCTCGTCGAAGGCGAACTCCGAAAGGTTGGCGGCGATGGTTTTGGAATACGAGCCGCGTTCGCAGGCGTCGCCGGTGATGAGCAGGCGTCCGGTTTTTTTGACCGAGGCGATGAGGGTGTCGTAGTCGAAGGGCGTCAGGCTGCGCGCGTCGATGACTTCGGTTTCCAGGTTCCAGCGTTTTTGGAGTTCCGCGGCGGCATCGAGGGCCGTGTACAGAGCGGGGCCGATGGCGAGGATGGTAAGGTCTTTGCCCTGCCGCTTGATGTCGGCTTTTCCTATGGGCACTTCATAGTAGTCTTTGGGCACGCCGCCCTGCACAAAAATTTCGCCCATGTCGTAGAGTTTTTGGCTTTCGAAAAAGATGACGGGATCGGTTCCGGCAAGGGCCGAGTTAAGAAGCCCCTTGGCGTCGTAGGGCGAGGCCGGGTACAGGAGTTTCAGGCCGGGGATGTGCGTGGCAAGGGATGTCCAGTCCTGGGAGTGCTGGGCGCCGTAGAAAGCGCCGACGGAGATACGCACGACGCAGGGCATTTTCAGGATGCCGGCGCTCATGCCCTGCCATTTCGCGAGCTGGTTAAAAAGTTCGTCGGCGCAGCAGCCCATAAAATCGCCCCACATGATTTCGGGCGAGGCCCTGCCGCCCATGAGGGCGTAGCCGACTCCGGCGCTGATAATGGAGGACTCCGCGATGGGCGCGTTGAACAGACGGTGCCGGGGGACGGATTCGTACAAACCGGAGAGAACGCCGAAGGAGTTTCCGTGTTCCCGCACGTCTTCGCCAAAGAGGATGAAGGTCGGGTCTTCGTAAAACTTGTCGTGCAGGGCTTCGAAGATCGCGTCCCGGTAGGAAAAAACTTTTAAGGGGGATACGGGTTTTCCCGACTCGTCAAGGCCGAAGCGGATTTTTCCCGCGATTTTTTTCGCGCGGCTGTTGTCTTCTTTTTTGCCGATAACTTCCGGTTCGCGGTCAGCCATTTTCAGAGCGCGCCCGCCGGAGAACATGCACCGGGCAATGGAGTCCGGGTCTTTGAAGAAATTCATGCGCGGGGAAAAATCCGGGTCTATGGCGTATTTCAGGATTTCCGTGATTTTGGCTTTGGCGGCGGCTTCCGCTTCGGCGGTCTGTTTTTCGTCCAGAAGTTTTTCCGTCAAAAGATCGTTTTTATAGGACGTAAGGCTGTCCGCGGCCATCCACGCGTCTATTTCTTCTTTGGAGCGGTAGAGGTTGGGGTCTGTGGCCGAGTGTCCGGCGTGGCGGTAGACGAGGGTGTCAAGAAGGACAGGCCCTTTGTTTTCAAGGATGAGGGCTTTCTTGCGGCGGAAGGCGTCGATGACGGCAAAAGGATTGGAACCGTCGATTCTTTCGGCGTGAAGGGCCGCTTCGTTAAAGGCCGCGCCGACCCGCGCGAGGATGCCGTAACCCATTGTTTCACCGGCTGTCTGCCCGCTCATGGCGTAGCAGTTGTTCATGAAATTGAAGATGATGGGGAGGCCGCCTGAGTACTTTTTGTCCCAGAGTTCGGTAAGCTGTCCCATCGTGGCAAAATTGATGCCTTCCCAGACAGGGCCGCGGCTTAAGGAGCCGTCCCCGGAGTTGACGACGATGATTCCCTTTTGGCCCGAAAGCCGTTTATAGAGGGCCGCGCCCGCGCCTATGCCGGCGGAGCCGCCGACTATGGCGTTGTTGGGGTAGATGGCGAAGGGGGTAAAAAAGACGTGCATGGAATTTCCCAGGCCGCCGGTGAAGCCGATTTCCCTGCCGAAGAGTTCGGTCATAAAACCGTAGAGGAAAAAGTTGGTCCCCAGTGTGCGGATGTCGGAAGCGCCGCCCGCCGCGGAGGTGATTTTTTCCGCGTTCCGCAGCAGCGCCCCGCCGCGGAAGTCCTCCATAATGCCGTAGAGCTTTTTTTCGTCTATCCGTCGTATGGCGCAAAGCGCCCGGGCCAGTACCTCACCGTGGCTGCGGTGGGTGCCGAAGGTGTAGTCGTCGAGGCCGAGCGCGTAGGCCTGGCCTACCGCGGCGGCTTCCTGCCCCTGGGACAGATGGGCCGGGCCTGTGTAGGAATATTCAACGCCGTTGTAATTTTTTACCGTGCGCACACCCTGTACCATATTCTCAAATTCCCGGATAAGCCGCATATCCCGAAACATGTCGAGGAGGTCGGCTTCGGGGAATTCCTTCCGGACTTCTTTCAGTTTTTTCTGATACGCGTTGACGGGTATTTCGGGAACGCGCAGGGTTCCGGCTTTGCGGACTTCCCCGGGGTTTATGAATTGTGAAACGGGCATGTTAATCTTCCTCCTGCAAATATTTTTCGATGACTTTTTCCGTGTTTTTTAAATGTTTGCGTATGGCGCGGACACAGGCGGCCCGGTCGCGGTTTTTAAAAGTCCGGGCTATTTCCCGGTGATCGCTCAGAACAATCTTCCGCGAAGGCGGATAGCCGCCCGCCTGGAATGTCCCCTGAAGGAGTATGGTGTGAATCATGCGGTACAGGGCCACGAGGATGGGGTTATGCGACATGCCGACAAGTTTTTCATGGAACTGGGCGTCAAGCACGCCCAGGCGGGCAAAATCGGCTTCCTTTTCCTGGTCGTCCACAAGCCTGCCCAGATCGGTTTCCTTAAAATCGCCGCGCTGGGCCGAATCCCCCCTGCCGTTTCCCGCTATTTCAAGGGCCTGCTCCACGGCGCCGCTTTCCAGGATTTTGCGGACATTGAGAAGATGCATAAAATTCTGTTTATTTAGCTTTTTCCCGAAGCCGAGAAAGTCGAAGACGTTTTCGCTGAACTTGTCGGTAATGTAAGCGCCGCCGCCCTGGGTGGATTCGACAAGGCCGTAGGCCTGGAGCGTCCGCATGGCCTCCCGCAGGGATGTGCGGGAAACCCCAAGCTGGAGGCACA
>JAISQU010000003.1 GCA_031274005.1 Spirochaetales bacterium | reverse complement strand
AAAGACCTACTAAACAAAATGTTTTTTTCATTTTTGTCCTTTTCAATAAATTTTACCTTTTTATAAATAAAATGTCAACAAGTTATGGTTAAATATTGGTCATAATTTTTGGGGTGTATTGCGCCACAGGTCTGTATGCGTAACACCGCCTTACGGGCGGCTCGGCTGCGTTCCGTAAGGAACGATGCTGCGCAAAGCCCGTATTCGCCCCTGGCAAAACGTCGTCAACAGCCGGAACGTTAGGCGAAATTGCCCCTAAAATTGGTGTAAAAAATAGAAAATATTATAAAAAGGAGTGTTAAACCGCAATGATAATGTCCTCATGTAAACGCAATAGAAATCTCCCCTTTGGTAGCATAGCGGTAGGGGACCTGCTGCCTTATCACGATGATAGATGACGCGACCACTATCCGATACGCCCCGTTGTTTGAAGGGGAGACAACGGCGGGGGTGATGAAGGTATGGTCTTACTGGATACAGCGTTACGGTATCCCTCCAGCCCGGTACTGCGACCATAAGAACGCCTTTGTACTGGTGAGGGAACCGGCGGACGCGGAACTGTTGAAGGGGATAACCAGGCCGAAAAGCCATTTCGGGAAAGCCCCGCATAACGGAGAAGAATGAGAGGAAGACATTTCTATTGTGTCTTGGCACAGAAAAACAAGGAGAACTAAATATCGTGTTTTAGCGGGGGATAGCTATAGAGGAACAGTACGCCCCGTTGGGGCGTCATACAATTAACGCGCCCCGCGGCGTAACAGCGGGAAGGAGTTTATTATGGCAGCACAAAATCCGGACGGTTCTACGACGACAAGTGACGGCAGGGTTTTCAGGGGCATAATGCGTCTTCGGCTCACATTTATGAGAAGTCCGGCAGGCGCTCGGGGAAAATCCTCGAATTCGCAAATCTTCAAAAATTTTCATAAAGATTGAAGCGCGGCGGCCTTTTTTGCTGTTATAAAAAGGTATGAAGCATCTTTTTGTCATGGAAAAAATGTCCGCGCTTCCGGCGGAACAAAGACCGCGGGAAAGGCTCATTACTTTCGGGGTAAAATCCCTGTCCGACCAGGAACTCCTGGCTATTCTGATAGGTTCCGGAAACAAGTCCGGGGGAGTGCAGCGCATAGCGGCCTCCGTACTCGACCTTCTTGACAGGACAAACGCCGACCTTACCCCGGAAGCTCTTACCGCCCTGCCCGGCGTCGGAACGGCAAAAGCAACACTTATACTCGCCGCTCTGGAGTTTTCCCGGCGCAGGCTGTGTCCCGCGCACAGAAAAATAGCCTTTCCAAAAGATATTCTGCCCCTCATAGACCACTTCGCGGACCGCAATCAGGAGTATTTTCTGTGCGCCTCCCTCAACGGCGCCCACGAGGTCATCGCCTGCCGGGTTGTTTCTGTGGGGCTTGTCAACAAAGCCCTGGTTCATCCGCGCGAAGTGTTTGCCGACCCTCTCTCCGACAGGGCCGCCGCCGTCATCATAGCCCACAACCATCCTTCTGGCAACTTTAACCCTTCAGGCGAAGACCGCGATATTACCGTAAAAATACGAAACGCCGCGAAAGTCCTGGGCATACACCTTCTGGACCATATCATCTTCGGCAGGGGAGGTTATTACAGCTTTCTTGAAAACGGAGAACTCTAAGCGTTCAAAACGCCGGCCCCGGGAGCGCGGGACCGGAAACAGTTTTATTCCGGAGTCTTCACGATGATTTTTTCAAAAAGCTCGATAAGATACTTCGCCACTACAGCGGCGTCGGAGCGGGGAACGCCCGCTTCCTCATACAGGGACTTTGTAAAGTAATTTTTCATGGTCGGCCGGATATCGCTCCCCATAAAAAAGACATAGGAGTAATTCTGGCCTCGGGACTTCATAACGGTAAAACTGGTAAAGGAATACACCGGCTTTTTCCCGATAAGAACACGGTCCTGCCTCTTTGTCGTAAAGATCTCTACCTCATTCATCCTGTAGGGTATCTTCTCGTAATCGTTGCGGTAGGTCGGCTCGGTGGCCTTGCCCGTATAGGAAGACGGCTCCACCAGCCAGAAAATTTTCTGGCCGTCGGCCTGAAAGGTAATCCCTTCTTCCGCAAGATAAATATCCTTGACATTGCTATAAGAAATCATCTCAAATTTTGAATACATTGACTTTTCCTCAAAAAAGGCGGAAACAATATAACCGCCATTCATGGGGAACTCTCCCCTGCTATATGAATCAAACAGTTCCTTTACCAAAGACATATACCGTACCATCCTTATTCTAGGTTTCTTACTTAAATAATACCTGCTATAGGGAGTATTGTCAAACCACTTCCGCCTTATCTATAATGAGGACGAATGACTACCGACGAGGCTTTCTCCCTTTTGGGGTTACATACCTGCGCAAGCATGGAAGAGGTTGAGGCCTCCTTCCGGCAGCTTGTCATGGTTTACCATCCCGACAGGAATCCGGACAGATCCGAATGGTCACACAGCAGAATGAGCCTTCTTAACGAAGCCCACGATATTGCCCAGCAGCATATCAGCCTGCATAGTGAAAATCTCAAGAGAGCGCCAAAACAGGTTTCACGGGAGATCCTGGCCCGCATGCAAAACATCCTGTATGCCGCCCGCGGCGACATTCTGGAAGGCATACACCTTTACTATACCTTTAGCCTCGAAAACATCCATCTGCGCTCCGAAGGCGTGCGAAGGCTTCGTTATAATAGCGCAAAACGAAGCGTCAAAAAGGGCGTCATCCAGTTAGCAAAAATTCTCCAGGAGGCGCCGGACGGTAAACTCAAACAATACGCCCGCCTCTGCGAAGCCTTCGGAAAATCCTTTTACGACAGTATGCTCATAACAAAAATTTGTCCTGCCGATACATCTCCCAATTACAAGGCCTACAAGCATTATAAAAACGCCGCCATGATTCTTGACGCCTACATTAAACTGTACTTTTTCCGCGGCGACTTTCCCCGCCAGGACATCACATCCAGGAGCATTGCGCTCTGCGAACGGCAGTTGTGCCTTATCCTGTCAAATTACCGTGAAACGATATGGGTACCCGAAGCAGCCATAAAACTGTCATTGTTTGACAATCTTCAAGCCCTCGCGGAATTTGAACAGCGCGAAGCAGGGCAACGCCCTGATTGAACTATAACAGGGAAAGAATTTTTAACCGCAGAAGCCTAACCGAAAACAAGAATCCCGTCCGCCCAAGGCGGACGGGATGATAATTACGCTTCTTTTGACAAGTTGAGCTGAGCAATCGCGAGCTTTGCGATGGGAATTCCATACGGCGAACAGGAAACATAATTCAGTCTCGCGTCCTGCGCAAACGGAATATTTTCCGGCTCCGCGCCGTGTTCGCCGCACAGCCCCAAAGTAATATCGGGCCGTACAAGCCGCCCACGCTCGGAAGCAATCTTGATCATTTCCTTAACCTGGGGACCCAAAACCTTGAAGGGGTTCTGCGGCAGAAGGTCAAGTTCGTTGTAATCAGAGAAGAAATTGTTGAAGTCATCGCGTGAAAGGCCGTTAGTTGTCTGGGTAAGGTCGTTTGTCCCGAAGCTGAAGAACTCGGCGTACTGGGCAATCTCCCCGGCCTGCAGGGCCGCGGCGGGAAGCTCAATCATGGAACCCACTTTGTAATGAATAGGTTCATCAAAACCAAACTCCTTACGGACGCTTTCCTCTATATCCCTCAAACCGACAATTGTTTTACCTTCGATTTTCTTGCCGTTGCGTATCATCTTGACTTCGGAGGCCGTCATAACAACGGGAATCATTATCTCGGCAATAGCGTTAACGCCTTCTTTTTTAAGTTTGTAAACAGCCTCAAAAATCGCCCTGATCTGCATGTTGTAAATTTCCGGATAGGAAATTGCCACGCGCACGCCGCGGTGCCCCAGCATGGGGTTCACTTCCGCCAGAAGGTTACATCTTTCCTGAATCTGCGCCGCGGTAATGCCTTTTTTCTTTTTCTGCATATACGCCGTAAACTCGTCGTAACCGTCTTTCGTATGCGGCAAAAACTCATGCAGCGGCGCGTCAAGCAGACGGATAGTAACAGGCAGATCCGCCATGATCTTAAACATTTCGTAAAAGTCTTTGGCCTGATCTTTCTTTAAGTCCTCAAGAACTTTCTGCCGTTCTTCAACATTATCCGCTATAATCATGGACCGGAACTTCAGGATGCGGTCTTCGTTGAAAAACATGTGCTCCGTCCGGCACAAGCCTATACCCTGAGCCTTGAAGAGCTTGGCAAGAACCGCGTCTTTCGGCTGGTCGGCGTTGGCGTGAACATCAAAATCGCCTATATGCTTCTGGATAAGCTCCAAAAGCTCTATAAGGCCCGAGTTTTCCGGCGTGGGTTTCATTAAAGTTCCCTTGCCGCCGTAAATCGCGGGGTCTTCGTAGTAGGGTACATTGAGGGTAATGTAGTCGCCCTCTTTTATCGTTTGCCCCCCTATAACCATTGACCCCTTCTTGAACTCAATGCCTGTATACACAAGAGCCACTTTTCCCAGACTGCGGGCAACAACAGGCGCGTGCGAGGCATAGCCGCCCTCCGAGGCAAGAACTCCGTGGGCAACTTCAATAGCCTTTACGTCTTCCGCGTAGGTAGACTTCATGGCAAGAATAAAATCCGCGTCTTCGTTTTTCTGTGTAGCAATCCTATAGGCTTTTAAAAGCTCCGCCGTAGAGAAATACACCTTACCGATTGCCGCTCCCACAGAACCGGCTATGCCGCCCGTCACTTTCGGGAACTTCGCCACCGAGCGGGGATCCAGGGTAGGATGCAGAATTTCAGACAGGCGCCCCGGCTTTATGGCGTTAATAACATATTTCTCGTCAACAATACCGGCGGCAAGAAGATCAAGAAGGCTCTTAATCTCCGCCTGGGTAGACTTGTTGGCGGCCGGCTTCTGATCTATAATCCACAGCTCTCCGTTTTCAACGGTAAAACGCATCCACCGGATTTCCCTGAACCTGGTTTCAAGCTGTTTTCCGATTTCGACAAGCCGCTTGAAAATAGGCGGATTTATCTTCGCGATGGGCTTTCCGCCCTTGCTGCTCGCGTCGAAAGCCTGGGTAAAGAAATCGCCCATCAGGACGTTTTCGCCCGTAATAATGTCGTGGGTAAAAAAATCGCCCGAACAGCTCTTGTCGTTGAAATTTCCGTATACCATTGTCTGAATCAGCAAAGCGGAATCTTCGCTTGTAGGATTCGTTTCAATGACGGCGCGGAAAAGATTGATAACATACATAAGCTGCCGGTAAGCGTCGGTGTAAACCACTTCGGGAAAGGCGTCGCGGAATTTTTTGATGGCAGCGACGGTCGCCGCCTTTGTCTTTGCCGCGTCCAGAGCCTTGTGAAAAGCCTCAAGTTTAGTGAGCCGGTCGCCCGCGGTATTGGCGGAAATTTCAAGGCCAATGATGTGCCGCAGCAGGTAGTTGTATTCGTGGTAGGCAAAGGCCTCTCCCACAAAGGAAGAAAACCCTTCTACCGTTGTATCGCACAAACCCACATTGTGGATGGACTGGGTATTGTCAAGATTCAGCATGGGGCTTTCCAGCACCTTCACCAGGAGGGGGTTTTTTGTATCGCCAAAAATCTTTCCAAAGGCCTGCCCCATCCGCCTGAAGGGTTCTTCCAGAATGGGCCATTGTTTTTCAGTTTCTTTGGGCAGCTCCCGCACAACCGTATTCGGAAAAACAAAACCCGGCGCCGTCGGAATATTCAGGGTTGCCAGTTCGATGATCCGCTTTCCGCGGATACCGATTATTTCTACGGCGTCGCCCTTGTCGTTATACTCGCCATTTGAGAAAAAATAAAAATCTTCCATAACCAAACCACCTTAGAAAAGGTCGAGCGTCCGGTTTACTGCCCCTTTCAGGAACACCTCAAACCTGGGACTCGCGCCTTCGAACAAGTATTTTTGCAGTTTGGAAACATCCTTGATGTCATCGCCAACCACACTAATCATAATCGGGGTACCGTGCTTAACCTTGCCCCATTTGAAAAGAGTATTAATATCGTTAATCTTTTCGTTGTCATACCAGATAAGAACATCAAGTCCGGGGTATTTTGCCCTGTAACTTTCAATAACTCTTTTCCACGATTCAACATTTCCGTTATGGAAAAGCTCGTTGGTAACAAGAACTCCATAGCGGGGCGTCATACGTTTTTTACCGCCGCCGGCCGCGGGGGCCGCGGCTTTCGGAGCGGACTGAGCCTGAACCGAAGCGGCCGCCTTCTGCGGCGCCGCCGGCCTGGGCTTATCGGGACTGGTAAACTCCTTCCGCACAGGAACAGTCTCCCCGCCAAGAAGTTTAATAAGATCTTCCACAGCCGCGTCGAGTACAGCCTTGCCGGTATCCTCATCTCCGACGGGACCCGCGTACACCACAACAAGCTCATCCTTCATAAGAGGAACAGCCTGTTCCCATTGCTCATCCGCTTTTGGGTTAATGACGAAAAGACCCGCCTGGGGAGAAAAATACAACATGAGAAGCTGGATTTTACCCCAGCTCTCAAGAGCCGTAATAATTTTGCCAGGGTCTTCAATAGTTTGCCGCAGATTATAGGATCTGTAGGAGTACCCGAATTTATCAACAACCAGAGAGCTGATGATGGGCTTAACCTGATCGCGCTGAATCTCCCCCTCGTCAAGGGAGAGATTCAGTAAATCCGCAATATTTTTTCCGTTCTGGACATCCCCGACATAGCGGGTTACCTGGCGGAAGTGCCGCAAAGCGGTGTTAAAACCAGCTTTGCGGGAAAGAAAGTTCAGTTCATTGTCCATTTTACAGCTCTGCCAGACCGTCTGACGATCCTCCTCTCCTTCTGGAAGGCGCGGGAGTAACATCCGCCTTACCTTTTACCTCTTCACCGCCCTCAGCCGGTTCTGCGGCGGAATACGCCGCCGGGCCTTTCGGGAGTTCCGATACAATGGGCTCCTCGTCGGATGAGGCAAAACTCTGATTAAGGTCGGCGCGGACCGTTGAACGGCGGCGCTTGAAAGTCGCGAAAGCCGCGTCCTGAAAACCCTTGGATACGGCGGACAGGAACTCGTTAAGCACATTCGCCATGGCCATCATGGTATAGCGTTTTCTCTTGATGCTGGTAATATCAACATCAAGCAGAAGTCCCGGCAGGACATGGTAGGGATTGATAAGATAATCGAAAGCCTCAAACTCCCTCTGCAGGAAGCTGATTTCATTATCGACGATGACGCGCACCTGGGGATTCTGATAGCCGTAGATCACGCTGATTTTCTTCCGCACAGCGCCCAGCATTTTCTTGTACAGGTTTTTCTCGTACAGATAGGTCTGGTTAAGACGTTCAACATCGGTCAGTTCAGCCTTAATAAGGGTGATTTTGTTCCATGTTTTTTCGATCTCTTCATACAGGGGGTCGTTGGAATCTTTTTTCGCCTTTTTGATGCTGCCCGCGACTTTTCTGGACAGGTCGTCAAAGTCATTCACCTTAAAACCGGATTTATTGCCCTGATAGATGGCCTCCACGACATCCCAGATGTGGAGAATCTCATTTTTAAAGGCTTCCATCTGTTTGTCATAGGCGTCCTGCTCTTTCTGGAGCTGCTCGGCGTCGTAATATTTCAGGCGGATCTGATACCTTTCGTCGGGCAGATTGGTAACATCAACATCCTCGTACTCGCGAATAATCAGTTCGCGGGCGTTTTTAAGGTTTTCTATGTACTGGTAGCCCATCTTGCTGGTATCGAGAATCGCCGTAATGGAGTTGATGGCTGTGTTGAAACCGCGGTTTCTGACATTCTCAAGGTCGATGATCTTTTTGAGGTTTTCGCGGATGTTAAGAGGATCAAATTCCTTGGGATCAATTTCCGCGCGCAGACCCTCAATCTTGTCTATGAGGCTCTTGGCCAGGAAGGTATAGCGCTTGGATTTTTCGTCTTCAACTTCGTCATCGGTGTAGGTGGGGACCCTCTTCATTTTTTCGAAGATGATTTCGGTATCCTGTAGTTCTTCCTTGCCTTCGTCGACGAGCTGTTCCTGGAGGTTTTCGATTTCCTTTTCGATGTAATTTGTGATGGTTCGTGAAATCATATCCTTGATGAGGTATTCAACAGTGCTCTGATACTGGAAGATCGGGCTGATAAGCTCGGAATCCAGAATGTTGACGGACAGCTTTACGTCGGTAACGGTCTTGGCCTTGAAAACATTGTCTTTGAAAGAGCACTTTACGATGGAGTAAGCGTTCTCTCCGCGGACAAAAGCGCCTACGTCGGTCTTCTGGCGGAGCAGAGAGTTGGTCTCATTTTCCAGATCGTTGACGCCCCGCTGGATGTGACCGTGCAAATGGCCAAACATATTGACAATGGATTTTTCGATTTCACCGGTATTAAACCTGTCGGCGCCGGCGATTTGATCCAGCAGTTCCGCTACTTCCTTGGGCGTGTAACGGGCCAGGGTTTTGCTTTCTTCCTTGTCGATGAAGTTCCGGACTTTCTTCGTCATTTCATCTTCTGTGGTGACGATGTACCGGTTGAACATATTCTGATAGTTCTGATTGAAGTAGTTATAAAGCTTTTCTTTTAGACCGCCCATAACCTCAAGTTTTTCCAGAACTTCCTTGGGCAGTTTCGTCTGCACAAGATCGAGAATATTCTGCGTCTCTTCCTGGATAAGCTGGTCGAACTCATCCTTTTGACGGCGGCCTTCCTGGGCCAAGCTGTTTCTAGAACCTACTGCGGATGGTTTCGTAGGATGAAACACATTTGGGCTACGCGATATATCAGACATAGACAACTCCTTTACCTAAATATTTTCAGGGAAACACTCCCCGTATTCCTAAGTTAGTTATTATACAGTATAATGCAAAGTTGTGTAAAGAAAAAGAGGGAAAATCTTTTTTTGCTCTTTTTCTTGAAACCTTACAGATTCCGTATTTTTTCCTCAAAAACCCTCCTGAGGTTTTCGCTCCTGGACCGGGTTATGAGATTTCGTATTCCTCCCGAAACATCCTCTCTTTTCCCGGCGGGAATCTGCCCCGGCCCGTAAGACAGCAGAAGCTCATCATAAGCCCGGCACAATTCGCGAATATTTTCCCGAATATAGTCTTCCGCGATTTCCCACAGCGTGTCCTGCAACTCTATCACATAGACAGTGTTATCGGGCAGTACAAAAGTTCTGCCCGGATAAATCCAGTTGGGATCACGCTGTTTTCTGACTTCTCCATTCAAAGAACTGTAACCATTTTTAACGGCTATTTCGTTCACACAATAGTATATATCAAGAACAGTAATATGTATAGAGGCGGGATCAATCCCCGCCGCAGCCGCTCCGGCCCGGGCGGCGGGATCTCCGGCCGGGGGTGTTTGCTCACGGGCCGGCCGGGGAGAGGCCGCAGCCGCGCCGGGCGGGGGCGCCGCTGTTCCGGGAGACTGTCCGGACGGCGCGGCGGAGGTCTCAGGCCGCGCGGCGGAGGGGCCGGCCGCAGGCGGGGGTGAAGATTCTCCTGGAGCGGAGGCCGCAGGCGCGCCGGATGCGGGCGCCGCTGTTCCGGAAGACTGCACGGACGGCGCGGCGGGGGTTTCAGGCCGCGCGGCGGAGGGGCCGGCTGCAGGCGGGGGTGAAGATACTCCTGGAGCGGAGGCCGCAGGCGCGCCGGGGTTTTGAACGCTTTCCTGCCCTGTCCGGGCGTCCTGAGCCGAAGCGCCGGAACAGCTCCTGAGAAGAAGGAAGGATCCGCCTCCCAGGGCGACAATAGCAAGAGCCGGCAAGAGAAACTTGCCTTGAAACGCCTTGTTTATTGTAGAGCGGAGGGCTGAACTTTGTGAAACGGCTGCCGGAGCGGCCGCCGCCGGAACCTCGGCGACGGGTTGCCCCGAACCGGATACGACCTTTGCCTTTGTGAGCGCCTCCGCCGGGCGGGCGGGGATTTTCTTTTCGGGCCGGGCGGCGGTCACGGCGGCGAGGGTTTTCTTTTCGGGTTGGACGGCGGGTTTTTCCACGGCCGCTGCGGTGTTACCGGCGGGGCCGTCCCGAACAGGGATCTCCGGCGGAAGCGGTTTTTTTCTGCCCGGAGGCGGTTCCATGAGGCCGCCTATAAAGCTGATGAACCTTTGCCGTTCTGAGACATAAAAACTCTCGTTATCGTGAACACCGAGTTTTTCTATGGTTTCACTGCTTTTCTGGGCCTGTAGGAGTTTGAGTTTTGTCAGCACTCCGTTCCAGCGGTAAAAAACGTACCAGTCTTTATCGTTTTTATACAGATCGCCCAAAGCGGGCAAATGCGTCGCGTTTTTTAAGGGCATGACGGGCCGGGCCACAAGAGCGTCCAGGCGGCCGGCATTTTTCATAAGACCGGCGGATATCCCCTTACGGGCGGAGCAGAGGCGGGCGAACTCATGTATATTCCACAAAAGATACACGATTTTTTCCGATGCCTTATCGCCTGTGTTTTTGTTTTTCGCGTCGGACAAAACCTTTGCGGCGGCGCTTCCACGGGGTGAGGTAAGGGCCCGGCAAAGGGTTTCCAGCGATTTAAGCAGTTCCTGACCTGCGGCATCCTCCATATCCTTAAGTTCAGCGGCCACATCAAGAAGATAGGTTTTAATGAGGACATCGGTATCTTCATCCGCCTTGTCAATAATGCGGTAGGGAACGCCTTCCACAGGATGGAAGGCCGCGCCGCCGACGCCCGCATTCTTTATAACTTCACGCAACACATGGCCTTCGGAAGTCTCGGAGTTCTCCGGGAAAACGACTTCGGGAAACCCGGAAGCCGCAGGGAAAACCACGGCAAGGTCCATTTCCCTGCGCCGCAGGGAAAAGCCGGAAAAGACTTTTTCTTCTCCCGGTTCCAGATGTACGATAATACAGGACAGGCCCGAAGAGGTAAAAAGGGAGACGGCGTTCCGGAACTTACGCAGATCGAGGGTAGCTACCCGTATGTCTTTTTTTGTTACGGTGGCCCGCTTGAAGCGGCACAAAAGACCTTCGGAGATGCGGTCTTCCACAAGCCACGAGAGCAGGTCGGGATCGAAGCCGTACTTCCCCAAATCGCGGAAATAGTCGACGGAAATACCGAGGGTTCCGATCTTGCCTTCGCGGAAAAAGAAGGGGTGTTCGCCCGAGAAAAAAAAACCCGGACAGACCAGGTCTGAAGGCAGGTACCGGAAGGGATTTGACTTGACAGCCTGAACGGTTTTCTCTACGCGGTAGATAAAATGGCTGTCCTCCTTTTCCCTGTCCTGAAGGTCGAAAAGACGCTCTTTGTCATGAAAAAGCTGCATGTTGCCGTTTTTATAAAAGTAAACAAAAGCTCCGCTTTTTTCCGGAGGCATATCCTGAATATCCTCATTCGTATAGCCTTCTGAGGGAATTTCGTTGTCTTCAAGGAACTGCTTGAGTTTGGCAACTTCGTCGGGATCGCCTATATAACGGGTTTCTCCGTTTAAGGGAATCTGGAGGTTCTCGTGCTCAATGAGCTGGTTCCCCGTGAGCGAGTCCGTTATGATAACGGCGGAAATGAGCTTCCTGGCCTTCTCCGGCAGAAAACGCGAATTGCCGACTCTCAGAAACGGCCGGTAGTCGTTTGGGTTTTTTCCAACATAAATGATATAACACTCCGTATCAATGTGAAAAACCCTGAGTCTGGGATCGTCTATCATAGTGATAGTTTAACACATAAGCGCCTATTCCGTATATGCTTTATTTGCGGTATAGTCCTGGTATCATGGTTTTAAGCGACAAATCTTACAGAAAAATTATTCCTCTGGCCGGAGGCAAGGGAGGAGTGGGGAAGTCCATTCTGACCGTGAACCTGGGCTTGTACCTGGGCCGGCTGGGCAAGCGCGTAATTCTGGTTGACCTGGATATGGGCGCCTCGAATCTGCATACCTGTCTTGGCCTGAAGAATACCCGGCCGGGCCTGGGCAACTACCTGGCGAACAAGAACCTTGCCCTGCAGGATGTTATGTACAGGACCGATTACCCCAACCTGTTTTTTATTCCCGGTGATGTTCTGGCGCCGGGGATGGCCGATATTGTCTACAATCAGAAGAGAAACATTGTCAGCCAGCTTCTGAAACTTGAGGCGGATTATATCATTATGGACCTGGGCGCGGGCAGCCATTTCAACATCATTGATTTCTTTCTTATTTCCAATTCGGGACTGCTCATCGTGGCGCCCCAGGTGACATCGCTTTTGAATGCTTTCAGTTTTTTGAAAAATCTGAACTTCCGCTTTCTCCAGAGGGCCTTGACCGGAAAGCCCTCCGTGGAAACGTATATACGGGATGTTTTGCGGGAGACCCGGCCGAATATTCATTTCAGGATGAATAAAATTCTGCACGACATTGAGAAGCTGGACAAGAGCGAGGCGAAAAAAGCGCGGGAATATCTGAAGAACCTGAAGCCCAGCCTTATCGTCAATATGGCCACAGCGCCGGAAGACCTGAAGCTCATCGAAAATCTGCGTTATCTCGTCAAGGACAGCCTGAATATAGACCTGTCCTGCCTGGGAATGGTGTGCGCGGACAACGAGGTGGACAAGGCCATGAAAAAACTCATGCCTCTGGCGGTTCAGTCGCCGGACAGCATAGCGGCAAAGCAGATCGAGAGGATTGCGGAAAAGATTTTCCAGTCGCACAATTTCCCCGATCTTCCGCTGGATCTTTCGCTGTATAAAGACTCCTTTGAACTGGCTTCAATTGAGGCGGAAAACGACTGGGCCGGTATGCGGGAGGCTGCCGCGAACGCAGACCCGGAAAGCCGCGGCGGGGATACCGCAGACATGCAGGCCATTATCGCGGCGCAGCAGCAGAAAATACAGGAATTGCAGCAAACAGTAAGAATGCTGACGCTGGGCGCGCCGAAGATGGATACGGAATAGCAGCCTGTGATTGCCGGCCCCTGAAGGCGCAATAAGCGCTTCGCATCAGAAAAACCCGGCCAGAATATTTATGCCGCCGTGGCGCAGAGGCAGGATGCGTTTGGGTTCGCCGCCAAAGGCTTTCAGGAGCGCCGCGCCGGGAAAAAGAACAAGCGCGTTCCAGCCGGAAAAATTCCTGAGTATATGCCGGCCCAGGTTTCGGTACAGGTGTTCGCCTCCTTCCGCAAGCCGTTTTCCGTAGGGAGGATTCAATACCAGATAGCCGGGGGCCTGTTCCGCCGCACGGGAACGCGCCCTTAGGTTCGTTCCCGTCCAATTGAAGAAATCGCCGCGCTCCCACAGGATGCGGTCCTGAACTCCCGCACGGCCCGCGTTTTTTTGGGCAAGGCCGATCGCCTGAGCGCTGATGTCAAGAGCGAACAGGCAGCCATTCGCGGGACAGGCGGCGGGCGCGGCTTTTTTCTGTATATGCCGCCAGGCCGGTTCCGTGAAGGAGGGCCACGCCTGAAACCGGAAGACCCTGTTCCCTCCCGGCGGCAGAGCTCCTGAGATAAGCGCGGCTTCTATGGCAAGGGTTCCGCTGCCGGTCATTCCGTCGGCAAGAATCCCCTCCCCTGTCCAGCCCAGTTCCCGAAGCAGGGCCGCCGCAAGGCTTTCCCTCAGGGGGGCTATGCCGCCGCCTGTTCTGTAACCGCGGGTGTACAGGGGCATGCCGGACATATCAAGGCTGATTTCACAGGAGTTGCGGGTTACGCGAAGCAGTACCCTTTGACAGTTCTCTGTTTTTCTGTTTTCCTGAAGAGCCTCGCGGGGCGCGGGAAGGCCTATGTTCCCGTAATGCCGGCGAAGGCCGTCGAAAAAAGCCTGGGCGGCTGCGCCCTCATGCCGCAGCCGCGAGCGGCGCACCTTGACCCGGATCCGGACTTCGGCGGCGGGCGGCAGCCACAGTTCCCAGGCAAAGGCGGCAACCCTGCGGTACAGCTCTTCCCGCGCGCCCGCCCGGAAACGCGCGACGCGGCAGTAAACCCGCGACGCTGTGCGTAAAACAAGATTCGCCCGCCAGCCTTCCCGCAGCGAACCGGAAAACTCCAGGCCCGCCTCCGTTTCGCCGTTTACGGTGAATCCGTTTTCCGCAAGCTCCGATCCGCAGACGCCGCGGAGCGCGGGCTGGACAACTGCCAAAAAAGTGTAATCCCGGCAGACTACCTGGCGGCGGACTCTTTTCATAAAGGAATCAGGGGAATCTTTCATTCGGTAATTCTAACACATTGCGGAAAAATGGAAAATGTTATATAAATATTGCATTCAATGATGGATTTACAGGAAAAAACCAGCCTTCTTTCCCGGACAGGGCTTTTTGCGTCATGCAAGGCCCAGATGCTGGAACAAATAGCGGAATTTTGCTCGATTTACGCCATCCCCAAAGGCGGCGCGGTCTTCTTGCCGGGAGATTCCGGAAACAGTTTGTACATTGTGAAAAGCGGGGAAATATCGGTTCTACAGTATTCGGCGCAAAGCCACCGGCAGCACCATGAAATAGCCAGGTACAGCGCGGGGGATTTTTTCGGCGAAGTCGATATGCTGATGAATACAAAGCGGAACGCCGAGGCCCGCGCCGCCGAAGACAGTGAGCTTTTGCGTTTTCCCAGCCAGGGCAAGGGGTTGCAGGACCTTCTGCTTGCTTACCCGCCCACCGGCGCGGAACTTCTGCACCTGTTTATGCAGACAACCGCGGCGCGTATTCGCAAGTCCAACGCGCTGCTCAAGGAGAACTCCCCCTGGGTTCAGGAAATGCGCACTCAGGTGTACGGAGACAAGCTGACCGGTTTGTATAACAAAACTTTTCTCGAAGAGCGGCTTCCCTCCTATTTGACAGACGCCGCGCGCCCCGTGAGCCTTCTTATGGTAAAACCGGATAATTTCAAGTTCATCAACGACAATTTTGGACATGAGGCCGGAGACCAGGCCCTTGTCGCCATAGGTACGGCGCTGGTCCGGCATGTTCCCGAAAACGCCGTTACCGTCCGGTTTATGGGGAACGAGCTGGCCTGTGTTTTTCCCGATACGGACAGGCAGAAAGCCCTGCTGATGGCCGAAGATATCAGGAGCCTGCTGAACAAGCTCGATGTGTCGTCCATGACGGGGGGCAAGCCTTTCGAGCTTTCCGTCAGCATAGGCGCAGCGGTATTTCCGGACCACGCGCGGGAAGCTGCCGGGCTTATCGCGGCGGCCCACGAACTGCCGCTCATCGGGCGGGAACGGGGCGGAAATAAAATTCTGTTCCCCGAGGATAAACAGGAATAAGGAGCGGAATGCGTGCAGGATTTACACGGCGCTTTAAATAAAATAACGATATTTGCCGATCTCCAGGACTTTGAGCTTGATATTCTTATTTCACGGATGAAGCGGGTGCGGTTCGGGAAGGGAGAAACTGTTTTTCACGAAGGCGATGAGGGGAAAGAATTGTATGTTATTCTTGACGGCGTCATACATACATCAATGCTGCTTGCCGACGGAACAGAATTCTTTATTGCGGCCATAGAAAAAGGCAGTTTCTTCGGGGACATGGCAATCATAGAAAACGCGCCGCGTTCGGCGACATGCAGGACAGGCGAGCCCTGCGATCTTCTGTCTCTGCACAGGCAGGACTTCTACGATATTATTCATCTGTATCCCGATATGGCCCTGAAAATCCTTTACCAAATGCTGACTATCATCTCGGGCCGCTTCAAAGACGCGGGCGCAGCCCTTTCTGAGATGGTACGCTGGGGCGAGGGCGCGCGAAAAAAGGCCATCACCGATGAGTTTACCGGCCTTTTCAACCGGCGCTTTCTTGATGAGTCTTTCAGCACATCCGTCTCGCGGGCGCTGGGCGCTAAAAAACCCATGTCTTTTGTCATGATCGATATGGACCGCTTCGGGCAGCTTAACAAGGAATTTGGCGAGGCTTTCGGCGACCAGGCGATTCTGGCCGCCTCAAAAGTTTTCAGGGAATCTTTCCGCGAAACCGATATTCTTGCCCGCTACGGCGGGGATGAGTTTTCTTTCATTCTTCCTGATACAGACGGGCAGAGAGCGCGCGCGCTCTGCGGGGATATGGCTCAACGCCTCCGGGAAGTCCGGTTTCCCGAACATCCCGAAGTGACGATTACCCTGAGTATAGGCATAGCCGCCGTACCGGAAACCGCGGATAGTCCCGCAGCGCTGAAGGAAGCGGCCGACAAGGCGGTCTATACGGCAAAACAGGAGGGCCGCGACCGGGCAGTGCTTGCTCCGTCCCGCGCCGCCGGGCAGCAGAGCGAAACCAAAACAGAAATCTGCACCATTGCGGGGAAAAAACGCATAGTACAAAACATTATAACAGAAATTTTTACGCACAACTCTTTCCTCCTTCTGGGCCACAAGGAGCCGGACGCGGACTGCATCGCCTCGCTTGTCGCCTTCGCGCTGCTTTTGGCCAAGTTTCAGAAAGAGGTTACGATTTTTCTTCCCGATCCTGTTATCGAACAACTGAACTATCTTCTTGCAATATGCAAATACAACTCCATCAATGTCATTCGGGATGTTCAGACAGAGGTGACAAAACGCATAGGGGCCGCGGTGATTCTCGATACGCCCAAACCGGAGATGATCATGACAAACGCTTCGGTGCGCAGCGTCCTCGCGGACCCCTCGGTAAGAAAGATAGAGATAGACCATCACCTTCATGCGGATTCCTGCTACGCGGGCGACCCCGGCTACAGGCTTGTTTCAAACGCCTCAAGCGCCTGCGAACTCATTGGATATCTTGCCCTGAAGCTTTCAAAAAATCCCGATGCACAGGCCGGCGAGACGGACTTTTTTTCTCGGAATCTCGCCCTGGCGATTCTAACGGGCATTGTGGGAGATTCCCAGATGGGGAAATACCTCAAAACGAATAAAGAGCGCTGGTATTACCGGATCTTCGGCGGAATTTTCGACACGCTTCTTCTTGAAAGAACCACGAAGAACGGGCGGAACATGAGCTCCATGGAGGATATTTTTGCGGTTATACGCAGTTTTTCAAAGCAGGAAAACGAATGTTACGGCCTGATGAAGAAGCATCTGAAAAAAACACAATCAGTACACCGCATCATACTGGGAGAAAAAGAATCCGAAGAGCTTTTCGACCGCTACGGAGAGGAAATTATCGTCAACGTATCGAAATCCGCGGCCGACCACCTTGCGGAGGCAAGCAAAAAACTGGGGCTGGTTGTCTACTACGACGCCCCCGATATTTCCAATCTTATTCAGTTTCGTCTGCGCAGGAGCGCGAAGTTCCTGGCCCTTGATCTTCGCTCAGTCATCGCGCGGCTTGGGATCACAAACGGCGGCGGGCATCCGGGCGCCGTCGGCTTCCGGATGAATAAAGACGAGGTTACGGATATCTATGCGTATGGCGAGAATCTGGCCGGCAGAATCGAAGAGATTCTCACCACAGCGGAAGAAAAACAAAGCTGAAAGAAGTCACAGCGGGAAAACAGGCAGTTTTTCCAGATACACAAGATCGTCTCCGGCGTAGCCCGCTTCCTCAAGAAGGACGGCGGTTTTCGCGACGACCTTGCAGCCGGTTTTCAGCAGCAGCCCTTCCAGGGCTTTGATGGACCCTCCTGTTGAAACAACATCGTCAACAATACACACATTGCGGCCCCGGATTTTTTCCACATCGAAGCCGTTCAGAACAAGGAGCTGTTCGCCCGCGGTGGTAATGGATTTTACCGATTCTATAACCGGGTCCTTCATATACGATTTTACCGATTTGCGTGCCACGATGTAGTTGACATGCAGGAGGTTTGCCAGCACCTGCGTCAGGGGAATGGCCTTGGCTTCCGGGCACACAAGAATATCTATATCGTAGCGGGGAAAATCCGCGTGCTCGTAAATGGCGAGGGCCGTTTTTTCCACAAGCTCCGTATCGCCAAGCATAACGAAGCTCGCGATTGCCAGCTTGTCGGATATTTTTATTTTGGGCAGGCTGCGTGTAAGGCCGGCCACACGCAAAGTGTAAAATTCGTTCATCGTGCGCCCCCTAAAGGCCAAAAACCAGTTTAACGATAACTCCGGCGATCATGCCGAAGAAGGGATTGAACCTGGCGGTTACAACAACCACGGCGCCTATAACCATGCCCTGCGGCGCGAACCCGAAAGGCCCGGCAACGCTGCCCGCCGCGGCGATGCTGTCCGCGATATTGCCCGCGAAGGTTACGAAAGCGCCAAGAACAAAAAGGAAGCCCGCTATGCTCGACTTATGCACGAAGCGGCCGATAACAGGCAGGAGTTTTAAAAACAGGATAAGGGCCATGAGTCCCATCATAAGAACGGAGGCGAGAAGAGCGTTGGGCGCGGTGGCCGTTCCCGATATAATTGATTCCACCGGGCCGCCGCCGAAAAGGGCGGAACCCATGTCCGCGAGGCTGGAATAAACGGCAAGGTGGTCTATGTTCGTATTGACCCCCGCGATGCCGCCTGTGATTTTTCCGAAACTGATATTCGCGCCTATGTTGAGGCACGCGAGGGAAAGAGCGCCCAGGACTATGGTCCGGCTTTTCCAAAACTTCCATTCGATATTGCCCAGGGTAAATCTTTCCCGGCCGGAATCGACTTTGAGCATACCGGAACCGGAGGCCAGCTTTTCTTTGAGGGCGGGACGCCGCCGGATAATAAGGTAAACGATGGTTGCCACGGCCACGGAAACAATAATCGTTTTTGCCAAATCTTTCGTAATAAACCATACGATAAGGGCGCTTACCACCGATACGCTCCCCGAGTAATACTCGGACTTGAGAAGGTCAATGGCTACGTTGGCAAGCATAAGGCCCACCCCGGCCATCATGGCAAACATGATGACGTTTCCTATGTAGGCGACGATAACCTCGTTCAGCCCCAAAAGCGAGGGGACAAGAAGCAGGGCGGCGCCCCAGAAAACCAGGGAAAGCCTTTCCTTGACGGTCGCCCCCAGGGAACCCGCCAGAGTGATTGTCTCGGCCTGAAAGGAAATAGTCGCCACGGATTGAAAACCAAGGGAACCCGCGATTCCTATAAGAAAGGCGACAGCCGTGGGAAAGGCCGCGAACCCGTAGCCCAGGGCCAAAAGCCCCTGAGGGATGCCGTTTACAACAACAGCCAGGGCTGTTAAAAGGTTTTGAAAAAATTCCGCCATGCTTTTACCTCGCGCCTGCAATGTACCGGCCCTGTATCCGGGCGGCCGTTAAATTCGTATCACAGGCGCGGCGGGCATGTAAAGAGGGGCGCTGAGGGAGAAGAGGCGGACGCATTCCTGTATGCGGCGGCCCGGATGAAAACCCGGAAAGTAAAGCCCGTTCCCGAGGCCGCGGACTTTCCCCCGCGGGAGGGGCCTTCCCGCCAGTCTCCCGGCGGGAAGGCCGGAAACCATGCGTCGCCCTCAAAAGAGGATTCTATATCGGTAAGATACATTTTCGCCGCCAAGGGCATAAAAAGCCCGTAGATTTGCGCCCCGCCGATAACAAAAATTTCTTCCGCGTGGTTTTCGAAGGCGGCAAGAAATTCTTCAAGGTTTGAAAAGATTCGCAGCCCTTCCCCCCGGAAGGCTCCTCCGCGGGAAAGGACCGCGTTGGCCCGTCCCGGCAGGGGCCCCCCCAGGGATTCGGCTGTACGCCGGCCCATAACGACCGTTTTGCCCCAGGTCGTTTCCCGGAAGTACGCCCTGTCCTCCGGTATGTCCCAGGGGATGGTGTTCTTACAACCGATAAGACCCCGGCTGTCCCGCGCGGCAATGAGGGAAAGGGTCATTGCGGAGACTGCTTTCCCGGTTTATTCCTTTTGCCGCCGCTCTTCCCCTCCGGTCTTTTCCCGGTGAGCCGTTTTTTTACGCTTTTCCCGGGTTTCTCTTTTCCCGGCTTTCCTTTTTCGTAGAGGATTTTCACCAAAGGCGCGTCTCCCCTGGTTTTGGCGCGGAAAACTTTGAGTATCTTTTCCGCGGCCCCGAAGGGCACGGTTAAAAATGAATAGGAATCAAAGACTTCGATGTTTTGAATCTCGCGGGAAGGCACGCCCGCCTCCCTTTCAATAAGATCCGCCAGAAAGCGTTTTGTGGCGCCGTCCTTTCTGCCCAGGCGGATGTTGATCCGCGATTTTCCGGCGCGGTCCACCGAATCGCGCTTTTTGATTTCTTTTATGCCCATATACTTGCTTGTATCCAGCGCGCCGGCAAAGGCGTAGGCCAGCACGGAGGCAAGAATATCGCCCGGCGTCTGGCCTTCCAGAAGCTGCGCGGCCATGGCCCTGTACTCCCCATCCGGCGAGGGCAGATTCTGAACAGCTTTCAGCAGCCTGTCTTTTTTCGCGCCAATCACAGCGTCAACGCCGGGAATGTCCTCACGCCGTATGTCGGCTCGGGTAAAGCGTTTTAGCTGCATGAGCTTTCTGTATTCAGAAGGCGTTACAAACGTGACGGCCGTTCCCTCGCTGCCCGCCCTTCCGGTTCTGCCTATACGGTGTATGTAACTTTCCGCCTCCTGAGGCAGGGAATAATTGATAACATGCGAAAGCCCCGTAATGTCTATGCCCCGCGCCGCCACATCGGTCGCCACAAGAATATTGCTGCGCCTTTTGCGAAAGCGCCCAAGGATAAGTTCCCGCTGGGCCTGGCCTATGTCGCCATGCAGACCTTCGGCGATATAGCTGCGCTCGCCGAGTTTCCGCACAAGCTCGTCAACGCCTATGCGGGTGCGGCAGAACACAAGGCCGTAAAAAGCCTCTTCCATATCGATAATGCGGCACAGGGCCTCAAACTTGTCCTGCTCGTATACCTCAAAATAAATTTGCTCGGTCAGCGAAACCGTCTCTGTAGTCTTTTCTATGCGCACATGCTCATACTCGCCCATATAGGTCTCGGCGACCTTGC
Organism: Spirochaetales bacterium; assembly: GCA_031274005.1. GTDB lineage: Bacteria > Spirochaetota > Spirochaetia > DTKZ01 > DTKZ01 > JAISAF01. The sequence goes on along the minus strand of JAISQU010000003.1, from coordinate 13,691 downwards.
GTATGGGCGCGGGCATGGTCGCGGAAAACAAAAGCATCCTGCGCCCGGCCGGCGTGCTTTCGAGGATGCGCTTAATGTCGTCGATAAAACCCATGTTGAGCATCTCGTCCGCCTCATCAAGGACGAGAAAAGACAGCCCGTCAAAGTTGAGGGTTTTCCGCTCAAGGTGGTCGATGATCCGCCCCGGCGTACCCACTATGATCTGCGCGCCATCCCTGATGCGTTTTATCTGCTGGCCGATAAACTGCCCGCCGTATACGGGCAGAATAGCGATGTTTCGCTCGCCGCGCAGGGAATTAAGCTCCTCCGCCACCTGCACCGCCAGCTCCCGCGTGGGAGTTAAAATGAGGGCCTGCACGGTTTTTGGTTTCGGCGCGAGCCTGTCCAGAATAGGCAGCCCAAAGGCCGCCGTCTTGCCGGTTCCGGTTTGGGCCTGGCCGATAATATCCTTGTCCCCGTTCAAAACCAGGGGAATAATTTTTTCCTGAATTTCCGTCGGCTCCTCAAAACCCTTCAGTTTGAGGGCTTCCAGGGAAACCGGAGAAAGTCCAAGTTCTTCAAATTGATTCATGTGTGTCCTTTAATATTAAATAGCGTAAAACGAAGACTCGCAGTATACCCGTTTTCCTTTCGAAAAATCAAGTAGCCGAGATGCGGTTCGCATAGGCGAACCGCATCTCGGCCCCGGAAATTGCGGTGAATGTCTCCAGTGCGCTTCAGGCGGGAAAACGAAACTCCCGGTTACAACGCAATTGCGAAGCAATTGCACTTCCGGGCTATCTCCTTTCCGCATATTTCCGTGATTGTGTTCCCGCCGCAAGGCGGGTGGAAATTGCGGTGAGAGTCACCAGTGGCGCGTACAAAAAAACGCTATGCCTGAATGTATCGCAATTGCGAGAACAGAGTGAAGAAAGGCAAATCTTGCTCTGTTATCTGTTGAGCCGGTTCCAAAATGAAACCATTTTTTTAAGCCCGCGGGGCGCAATGGGATTGAAGGGGCGCGAGCGTCCGTTTTGTGTAAAGACGCTTACAAAATTGCTTTGCAATTTTTCAGGTCTGATTTTTACGGCTTGTAGTCTACTGGGCGGAACCCCCGAAAAGCCCGGTTTTTTGCGGCGAAGCCGCAAAAAATGCGCACGAATGATTACGGTTTTCATTTTGGAACCGGCTCTGTTATCTGTATATATCTGTTCACTTCCCCACACAGAAACGCGAGAACATGAGGGCGAGCATTTCTTCTGTTGTAACTTCGCCGGTAATTTCACCAAGGGCGGACAGGGCTTCGCGTATGTCTTCGGCAAGGATGTCGAGGGGATATTTTTCTTCGCGGGAACGGAAACGCCGGATGGCGGTAAGGCTTTTCTCCAGAAGGTCCCGCTGCCGTAAAGACCCTGTAAGCGGTTCGTCCCCGGACAGGGCCTGCCGCGGCGCAAGCCTCTTTTCAAGCGCGGACAAAAGTTCGGGAATGCCCTCTCCCGTGCGGGCGCTGATTCCCGGAAGGCCGCCCGCACAGCCGCGGCCCGCGGGAAGCCTGGGCGCGGCGTCGATTTTGTTCCACACCGCAAGGCCGCGGACGCCGAGCCGTCGTATATTTTCTCCATCCGCGGCGGACATGCGAAAACCGTCCGCCTGCGACGCGTCCACAAGATACAGTACAAGGTCGGCCGAATCCAGAAGCAGGCGGCTGCGGCGTACCCCCTCGGCTTCGGCAGGGCCGTCCGGACTGCGCAGTCCCGCCGTGTCGTAGAGCTTTACGGGAATTCCCGCCAGCGGAATAAGGGCTTCTATGTAGTCGCGTGTTGTCCCTGGTTCTTCGCAAACAATGGAGCGTTCTTCTTTCAGAAATAAATTGAACAAAGAAGATTTGCCCGCGTTGGGTCTGCCCGCGAGGGCGACGCGTACGCCTTCCTGATACAGGCGGCCTTCCGTATAACTTGCCAAAAGCCGGTCAAGAATTTCTTCTGCCCGCGCGGGGGACGACGAAAGAGGGGAGTCCGGCGCGGAATCGGGAGCGTCCTCCTCAGGATAGTCCAGCCGGATTTCAATACCGGCGAGGGTTTCCGCGAGCAGGGTTTTCGCCTCGTTTATTCTCCTCTCGACGCCCCCGGCCAGCCTGTGCAGGGCGAGACAGTGAGCCTTGCCGGTTCGCGCGGCGATGATCTCCTCCACAGCCTCCGCGCGGGTCAAATCCATCTTGCCGTTGCAAAAAGCGCGATAGGTAAACTCCCCCGGCTGCGCCTGCCTGAAGCCCAGACCGCCAAGAAGCTCAAGAATGCGCCGTATTCCCGGCAGGCTCCCGTGGCAGTAAATCTCAAAAGCCTCCTCGCCTGTGTAACCCGCGCCATCGCGGAAAACGCTCAGCATAACCTCGTCAACAGCCTCACCGCTCGCAGGGTCCCTGATAAGGCCGTGCAGCAGTTCTGTTTCCCGCGCGGCGCGCAGCTTTTCCGGCCGGCTGAAAGCGGGCGCAAGGCGTTCCACGCTGCCCTGGCCCGAGGCACGTATAATGGCAAGCGCGCTTCGCCCCCAGGCTGTAGCGAGGGCGGCGATGCAGTCATCCGTAGTATAGGCGGGAATACCGTGAGTCATTTTTTTAGCGCATGAGCCAAATCAGCAATATCTGAAGGGCTATGTTCAGCGGCAGAAACCACAGAACCCATTTCATTGTATTCTCATCAAAAAACCGCGTGTGAAGGTATGCGTCAAACTGTGTATAAATGGACGCGCCCAGGGCTTCGGTATCCGTGGCGCTCGCGTCTATGGAAACATGATACATGATGTCGGCGAAGGGAATCTGTTCCAGAATAAAGCGTATGGCTATGCGGATAAGCCGCGGCGTCCTGCGGTTGTATGTTTTCTGAAAAGAATCGGCTATGCTTTCGGACCAGTCGTAACCTTTTTTGATGATTCCGGTATTTCCCGCGGCGATGCGCTTTGCCAGCGCGGCGCAGATAAGGCGGAAAACGGGAACAAGGTAGGCGTAGATTATTCTCAGGGTATCAACAAGAAAATACTCGTAGGTAAAAAAGAAGGCCGTAAGGCAGGCCCCCGCGGCGGCAAGAATAATCAGAACAAAAAATACTATAATCCGTGTTGTTATCCCGACCTTGATCAGGGCCGCTATGCCGAAGCCTATGCACACAAGATTAGGAATCAAAAAAAGAAATACCAGCGCCAGAACAAGCGCGGCAATTTTCAGGCCCTGCCCGGCTGTGTCGCCGAGCGCCGTCAAAGGGGATTTTTTTTCATCACTCATGATTTTCCGTCCTGGCCGCCGCCGCGCACAAAATGTATATTACCCGCCTCAGGCGCATGCCGCGCCTCCTTTATTCATGAGAAGTCAGGCTTCTAATATACCCCGCGGCCTGTTTGTTCTACAATAGACTTGCACCCAAAGTTCCGAATTGAAGTAGATTTTCTTTCCCGGTATCTGTTATAATCCGATATATTATGTCGAGAGGGAAATTTTTTTGAACTGGAACACTACAACGCAGGTCATTCGTGATATAGTCCTGCCGGGGCTGGACATTCTGATTTTGGCGTTTCTTTTGTACAAGAGCTATCAGATTCTTGTGCAGACAAAGGCTGTGCAGCTTGTCAAGGGCGTTGCTCTTATTGTGCTGATTTACGGAGCGGCGTTCTTTTTTAACCTGCGGACGCTTTTATGGGTGCTGAATCTTATGGTACCCGGTATGGTTATCGGCCTTGCGATTATTTTTCAGCCGGAACTGCGGAAGATTTTTACGCGCATTGGGCAGGGGGACTGGTTTAAGTTTTCCCATCAGGATTCTTCCATTCAGTTTGAGGCGCTTGTGAGCGCGGCGGAGGTGCTTTCGGCGCGAAGGCGGGGCGCGCTTATCGTGATGCCGCGGCAGGTGGGGATTAAAAATTATATTGATTCGGGGACGCGGCTTGACGCGGAGATTTCTTCGGCGCTGCTTTTGACGATTTTCGCTTTTGATACGGCTTTGCATGACGGCGCGGTTATCATTGAGCGGGGCAGAATTGTCGCCGCGGGCTGTTTTTTGCCTTTGTCGGATCAGGCGGATATACGGCGGAGCTTCGGAACACGGCACAGGGCGGCCCTGGGCATGGCGGAAGAAAGCGACGCGGTGATACTGATTGTGTCGGAAGAGACAGGGGCCATGTCTTTGGCCTATGAGGGCAATCTTTTGTACGATTTGTCCGCCAAGGATTTGACGCGGCGGCTGAAGGATCTTATGTCGGCTTCCCCGGAATCTCCGGAAGATGCCCAGGCGGCGGGGGAGGTGGCTTTTGTCGAAAAATAAGTCCTTCCTCGAACAGATGATTGCGAACTGGCCGGTCAAGGCTCTTTCGCTGGCGGCGGCAATCATGCTTTTTATTTTTAACAACTTCTCTTCACTATCGGAGCGTTTTGTGAGCGTGGAACTGCGGGCGGTTTTTGCCGACGGCCTTACGGCGGCGCAGCCGTATCCGCGCAGGGTCAGGGTAGAGATCAGGGGAAACGACAGGAGCCTCGCGGCGGCGACCGAAGAAGATATAAGCGCCACGGCTGATTTCTCGCGTTTCGATACTGAGGGCGTGTATACGACGCCGGTTACGATTCAGAAGAAGGGTGTTCTGGAAGGTCTTGATACCATCGAAATAAGTGTCGACCCCCTTGAGATTACATTGCCTATAGAGACAAAGACCCGGCAGCGTGTGGATGTTGTTCCTGTTTTTAAGGGGCTTCCCGCGACAGGTTACAGGCTGGAGCAGTATTCGGTGAATCCCGCCGGGGTAGACCTTGAGGGGCCTTTGGGGCTTGTTCAGAATATAGACTCCATTTCTACAGAGGATATAGATTTGTCCGGCAAGCGCGGGAACTTCAGCGCCAGGGTCAGGCTTATCAACACGAATCCTCTTTTGACTTTTCCCGGCGGCGATACTGTCGATTTTCTCGGGCAGATTCTGGAAACAACGGATCTGAAAGTATTTGAGGGCATTGCCATTACGCCTCAGGGGCTTTCGCCGAATCTTCAGTTTGCGCAGGCCGACATCCCGCAGGGAACGATTACCTTGCAGGGCGGGCAGAGCGTTCTTGAGGCCACAGCTAAAGAACGGGTGCAGCTTGTTATCAACTGCACGGGCTTGACGGAGAGCGGCGCCTATACCCTGCCGGTGCAAACACTTGTGCCTCCGGGGCTGACGGTTGTACAATTTACTCCCGATCATGTTACGCTTGTCATTCACAGGGGAGGTCGGGCTGATTTTCAATGATACTCGGTACGGGCATTGATATTGTCAGGGTGCAGCGCTTGTCCCGCTGGAAAACGGTTCCCGGCCTCTGCGAGCGGTGGTTTCATCCCGCGGAGCTTGCCTACGCCCGGACCCGGGGCGCGGGAGAAGCCCAAAGTCTTGCCGCGCGTTTCGCGGCGAAAGAGGCATTCGGCAAGGCTTTAGGGACGAGGCCCGCGGGCTTTGCCCTGACGGAGGTTGAGGTACTCAGCGCGGAGGGCAGGCCGGAATTGAGGCTTTTTGGGCGCGCGCGGGAGGCTCTGCGGCATCTGGGGGGAGAGCGGGTTTTCCTCTCGCTGGCTCACGAGGCGGATACCGCCGTGGCTATGGTTGTCATAGAAGGATGAGAAAAGAGTAAACCAAAGATGGCCGAAGACAAAAAACTTACGTTTTTTTCAAAAAACAAGTCCGAATGCCCCATCTGCGAGGCGCCGTTTTACCGGGAAGATCTTCTAAGCGGCGGCGGCAGAATGATTGCCGGCGCCCTGACGCGGGACCTGCGCCGCCTCTATGAACCGTCAAAAAAATTCGGAGAGATTTTTCCCCTTGTGTATACGATAATCGTATGCCCCCGCTGCTATTACGCGGCTTTTCCCCAAGACTTTTTTTCGCCTCCCGACGCTGCCCGCCTTTCTCTGGAAGAACAGACCGAGCGCCGCGAAAAAAGCATTGAACCGCTTTTTGGACCCCTCGATTTCAAGGAACCGCGGACACTCAAAGAAGGGGCCGCGGCGTATTTTCTTGCGATCATGTGCTATGACTTTTTTACCAAAGACGAATCCCCCACGATTAAGCAGGCCGTATGCTCCCTGCGCGCCGCCTGGACTTTCAATGATTTGTATGCCCGGCTTCCGGACGACAACTATGATTACCTTTCCCTGAACTTTTACCGCAAGGCGTGCTTCTTCTACGCGCAGGCCGTGGAAAAAGAACAGAAAGGCACGGAAGGCATAGGCGCCATGAAAAACCTGGGACCCGACCTCGAAAAAAATTACGGCTACGACGGGGTTTTGTACCTGTACGGGCTTTTGGAATATCTTATAGGCTCCAAAAAAGACAGACAGAAACGGGCGGGCAACCTTTCACGGGCAAAAACAATGGTGGCGAAAATTTTCGGCATGGGCAAGGCGTCCAAAAACAAACCGGCTGTTCTTCTGGACAGGGCAAAGGATTTGTACGCGGACATCGCGAAAGAACTGGAAAGGCTGGGCGGCGGGATGGAGGGGCCGGACGAACCCTCCGCGGAATGAACTACCCAGAGCGGTCGGCGGAATGGCGGAATATCAATGCGCAATATCAAAGTCAGCGTCGCCTACGACGGTACGGATTTTGTCGGCTGGCAGAATCAGGCCACAGGCCGCAGCGTTCAGGGCGTTCTTGAAGCCGCTCTCGCCAAAATCCATAAACACCCCGTAACAATCTACGGCGCGGGCCGCACAGACTCCGGCGTCCACGCCGCGGGCCAAGTTTTCAATTTTTATTCAGACATTGCGGCAATTCCCGAAGAGCGCTATGCCCCGGCCCTGAACCGCCTTCTTCCGTCCGATGTGCGGGCGCTCTGTTCCGGCGGCGTGGAAGAAACTTTCAATTCGCGGCGGGACGCCCGGTTTCGCGAGTACCGCTACTACATCTACCCCGGCAGGCCCCTGCCCCCCTGGCTGCGCAGATACTGCTGGGACCGCGCCGCCGGCGGCCTCAGGCGAATGAACGCCATGGCCGCTTTTTTGCCGGGAAGACGCGACTTTACCAGTTTTGCCGCCGTGGGCGACACCAACCCGGCGAAGGTCAAAGACGTATATTCCGCCGGTTTTTACCCCTCCGGCCCCTTCATCGTTTTTCGCATAACGGGAAACGCCTTTCTGTGGCGCATGGTCCGCAACATTGTGGGAACCATAACAGAGCTTGCCGGCGACGGGGCCGCTCCGGAAGTTTTCCGCGACATCCTGGCCGCGAAAAAAAGCCTCCACGCGGGAATGACCGCGCCGGCCCGCGGACTGTTCCTGCACAAAGTCCTGTACGGCGGCGACGCTCAGGCCGCGGTGTACTGAAATAGTGATGGTATGAGCCGTACCTGCCTTCACGACCATATCATGTGCGAATAATTTTCACCTAAACAGGGTATTAACTATTTTTCGCCGCCTCTTCTTCCATGCCGTATTCTTTCAGTTTGCGGTGCAGGGTTTTTCTGCCTATGCCCAGGACTTCCGCGGCGCGCGATTTGTTGCCCCGCAGATGCCCCAGGGTGCCCATAATGACCGCCTTTTCCGCGTCGGCCATATTTGTCCCCAGGGAAATCCGGATGGAATTTGCCCCGCCGGAATCCCCCACCGTAGGAGGCAGGTCCTCAAGGCCAATGGACTGGCTTTTGCACAATACCACCGCACTTTCTATGCAATTGCGCAGTTCCCTGATGTTCCCCGGCCAGGAGTAGGCGTACAAAGCGGACAGGGCCTTGGGTTCAATGCCCTCTATGTGTTTGTCGTTTTCTACCGAAAATTCCTTCAGAAAAGCCGCGCTCAGGAGGGGAATGTCCTCCTTGCGTTCCCGCAAAGAGGGCAGGTGTATGTTCACGACATTGAGGCGGTAAAAAAGGTCTTCGCGAAACCGGCCTTCGGCGATTTCTTTTTTCAGATCCCTGTTTGTCGCGGCGATAACCCGCACATCGATCTCCAGTGTTTCTTCCCCGCCGACGCGCTCAAACTTTTTTTCCTGTAGGACGCGCAGAATTTTTACCTGCACGGCGGGATTGATTTCGCCGATTTCGTCAAGAAAAATCGTTCCCAACTGGGCAAGTTCAAAGCGGCCCCGTTTGCGGGACAGCGCCCCGGTAAAAGCGCCTTTCTCATGGCCGAACAGTTCGCTTTCCAGAAGGGATTCGGCCAGCGCCGCGCAGTGCACCTTGATAAAAGCCTTGTCTTTACGGTTTGAAAGATTATGAATCGCGTCGGCGATAAGCTCCTTGCCCGTGCCGCTTTCTCCTGTAATAAGCACGGCGGCCCGCGTAGCGGCGACCTGTTCCACCATATCAAAGACGCGGCGCAGATGGGGGCTCGTCCCTATGATGTTGGCAAAGCCCCGTTTTTTTTCCAGCTCGCTCTGCATAGCGCGGTATTGCAGGGCCATGCTTCTGTTTGCCAGCGCGCGCTTGACAAGAAGAGACAGGTGGTCAAGGTTGACGGGCTTTGTAAGAAAGTCATAGGCCCCGTCGCGCATGGCGTCTACCGCGGTTTCTATTGTACCGTGCCCCGTCAGGATGATAACAGGAATGGCCGGCTGGTCCGTGGCGATGCGGCGCAGTATTTCCCCGCCGGAAAGATTCGGCATTTTCAGGTCTGTTATCACCAGGTCTATTTCTTCTTCGCCGAAAATGCGCAGGGCTTCTTCCCCTCCGGCGGCCAGAAAAATATTATAGCCGTCCATCTCCAGAGCCTGCCCCAGGCCTTCGCGGATATTTTTCTCGTCATCAACAATCAGGATATTGAATTTCATTGTTCAGCCTCCCTGCCCAGCCCGTATTCCAGAAGCTGCTGTTCGCTTTCCGGAACCGGAAAGCTGATGATAAACGAAGCTCCCCTGCCCGGCTGCGAATCCACGGAAATATCCGCCTTGTGTTCCTTGATAATTTTAAAAACATTGGTAAGCCCCAGTCCGGAGCCAAACTCTTTTGTCGTAAAATAGGGTTCGAAAATTTTATCCAGGTTTTCCTGCGCGATTCCCATACCTGTATCGGAAATGACAAGCCGCACGCAGTCGTCCTTTTTTCCTGTGGCTATGGTAAGAGTCCCCCCCTCCGGCATGGCGGCGAGGGCGTTCTTGATGATATTCAAAATCGCCTGCCTGATGGCCTTAGAGTCGATAAAAATTTTGGGCAGATGGCGGGTCAGTTTTTCTTCCAGCTTTATTTTGTTTTCGGTAAGCTCTACCTTGATAAAATCCAGTATCTCCCGCATCAGAGAGTTCAGATTGATGCGCTCAGGCTTGATGTTCACGGGCCGCACGGCAAAAAGAAAATCAACGACGATTTTGTTCAGGCGCTCCACCTCTTCGGAAACCACATCGATGTTTTTCAGAATAAGGCCGGGGTCGATTGATGTTTTTCCCAGCAGGGCTTTCTTGATGAGTTGTATGTGTATGCCTATGGCCCCCAGGGGGTTTTTGATTTCGTGGGCAACGCCGGCCGTCATGGTCGTCAGGGAAGCCAGGGTTTCGGCGCGGCGCAGGCGCGCCTCCTGTGTCCGCAGGCGGGTAACGTCGGTCATGTAAAAAAGATCGCCGAGAACCTTATCATTCAGGGTAAGCGGCAGCAGGGTGGCGCTCAGCATGCGTTTTTCGCCTTTTACTTCCAGAACAAAATCCCTGTTCATCGCGATTTCTCCGGCCTCCAGAGTTTGCCGGACAAAAGCGGCAAGGTCTTTATCGGCTATGACGGTCCAGATTTTTCTTCCGTATAGGCCGTGCAAGCGCGATAAGAGCAAAAATTTTTCCGAGATATGATTGTACAGTGTCACTCTGTGTTCGGTGTCCGTCAGGATAAGGCTGTCCACCGTGGCTTCCATAAGGCTCTCGAAGCGTTCATTTTCGCGCGCCAGGTCGTAGACAAGACTGTGAATCTGTCTTTTGTCAAGTTTATCCAGTTTCGTCAGGGCTTTGTAGAGAAAGCTGCGCATCAGGGCCTCCCGATGGAGTTGAACAGCCGCTGGGCCAGAAGTGCGGGAGCAATATTCAGAACATCGAGGGATTCAAGGGTTTTGCGTATCAGGGCCGTCCATTCTTCTAGTTTGTTCACGGAAACCTCCGGGCCGCAGGTTTCTCCGCGCAGCGTGCGCTCCAGCGTATCCGAAAGTTCGTGCAGAAAAATGCGGAATTTCGTTTTGTCCGTAAACCAGGACTCCTCCCCGGGAAAAGCGCCGGTTCCCGCCTTTTCGAGAAAAGCCCGCGCCTCCGTCCTCAGGGCCAGGGGGTCTATGCCCTGAAAGACGCGGAAAAAGTCCCTCAGGTTTTCGAAGCGCGAAGCCTCCGCCCGGAAAATCTTTTCCAGAACCTGCCGGTTTGCTTCTCTGGTGCGCGGAATAAAACGGTAGGTGCGCACCCGCGAGAGGATGGTCGGCAGAATCGCGGCCCGCCGGGGCGTCGTCAGGATAAAGGTTACATGGGGCGGCGGTTCTTCCAGAATCTTTAAAAGAGAGTTGCGGGAAGAGTCGCGCATCTTGTCGGCGTTCTCTATAATGATGACCTTTCCGGCCCCCGACGCGCCGGCATGAGACCACGAAACGGCTCTGCGCAGAAGGGCGATGGGTATGGAATCCGGGTTGATCGCCTCGCAAATTTTTTTTACCGCGCCGCAGGCGGCTTCGCTGATCTGCGCGAGTTTTTCTCCGGAAGGCAGCTCTTTTTCGGGAAGAAGCTGCTCCACGGCTTCTTCCGCGGCGCCAAGCAGCGGCATAATTTTCTTGAAATCCGGATCGCCTTCCCACAGAAAGGCGTCAAAGCGCCGCAGCAGTTTGCGCACGGCCCGTATAAAAAGATACCGCGCCGCAAGCGAGCCTGTTTTGATCAGGCTGTCCGCGCAGGCCGAGGTTTCCTCGTAAAAGTACCTGCCTCCTATAAGGATGGTGTGGGGATGAGCAAGAAGCCTGTGGGCCTCGCAGGCCTTGCAGCCGCAGCTCCAGCGCGCCTGTTTTTCTTCACAGCTTAAAACGCGGGCAAGTTCCAGGGCGACGGACAGCTTGCCGGAAAAATCCGGCCCCCACAAAAGGATGGAGGACGGCAGCCTGCCCGAAGCCAGGTCTGCGCGCAGGGCGTTTACAATTTCATCCTGGCAAATAATATTTTCAAACATTTGTCAGAACAAAAGCCATAAGGGGTTCGAGCATTCTGACGCAGAGGCTGCCGGCAAGAATGCTCTTCACATCGAAAAGGGGCTGGAGGCGCAGCGCGAAAATCACAAGCGACACAAGGATTATGCCCTCCAGAAGGCCCAGAAAAATGCCCAGAGCCTTGTCCAGGTTCTGTAAATTGACATTGTTCACAAAACCCCGGAGGAGTTTTTCCATGATTTTCGCCAGAACATAAGTGACAAGGAAAATTCCCATAAAGGCGATGACGCGCCCCCAACCCCTCGCGCCCAGATATGCTTCCACCGCAGCGCCCGCGGGCGCGGAAAAAATAACCGCGGCCGCAATACCGGCGGCAATCGCTCCCACGGAAAAAAATTCCGCCAGAGCGCCCCGCAGAAGGCCGCGCAGGAGCATGAAAAGCGCGATGATGGCAAAAACAATATCAAGAGAGTTCCATTCCATAGTATTTTCAGATTCTCCTTTCGCGTATATCCGCAATCATTGCGGCGCACAAAGCCGCCGCGTCCTTTCCGTCACGGCCGGCGGCGCGGCGGATTGCCCGAAGCATCACCTCGCGCCGCGAAGCTGCTATAAGGGTTTTTACAGCCGCGGCGAAATCTTCAGGGCTAAGGCTCGCCGCCGAAAGAACCTGCGCCGCGCCCAGCCTTTCAAAAAGCTCCGCGTTGCGCACCTGATCTCCCCGTGTACCCGCCCCGCGCAGGGGTATAAGCAGCGCGGGTTTTTCCGCGGCAAGCAATTCCCAGAGGGATCCCGCGCCCGCCCGTGAAACCACCGCAGAGGCCGCCGCCAGCATGTGGGGAAACTCCGCGGTAAAATACGGCGCGGCGAAATAACCCGGCCGGGGAATATCCTCGTACTTGCCTTCTCCTGTCTGATGAATAATGTCGCACACAGGCAGAAGCTCATCCAGGGCGGCGCGCGTGAGGGCGTTGATTTCCAAAGCGCCCAGACTCCCTCCCAGAACAAGAACAATGGGCCTCGCGCCGGAAAAACCGGTAAGCCGCAGACCCTCTTCCGCCCGGCCAGAGAAAATTTCCCGCCGTACGGGATTTCCCGTTACCACAAGTTTTTTCCTGAAACGCGCCGGAAAATGCGCGACGGACTCTTCGTAGGGAACGCAAATTTTCTTCGCGAAAGGCGCGTTCAGCAAAGTGGCAAGGCCGGGGTCCAGGTCCGACTCGTGAGTAATGACGGGCGCCCCGAGAAGCCAGGCCGCGAGCACAGGGGGAAAGCTGACATAGCCGCCTTTGGAAAAAACCAGAGCCGGCCGCCGCCTGAGGAAAATACCCAGAGCGGCAAAAAATCCGCAGGCTATCCTGAAAACATCGGTAAAATTTTTCAGCGAAAAACAGCGCCGCAGCTTTCCCGAAGGGATACCCCTGTACTCAAGCCCGCCCAGGCGCTTTGCCCATGACTCCACAATACCCTTCTCCATACCCGCGCGCGAACCTATCCACAGGATCTCCGCGTCCCACTCTTCGCGCAGCCTCTCGATAACGGCGAGTCCCGGATAGACGTGCCCCCCCGTACCGCCGCCGGTAAAAACGACTAAATCCTTTTTCGTTTGTATCTCTTGTTTCCCCATGACAAATCAAGTTATACTAACCATATATGATGAAGAGCTTTTTTGCAATCGCGGGATTATTTTTTCTTGCCGCGGGCCTCTCTGCCCAGCCCGCGCCCCGGCCGCTTCCCGCGGAACTTGTTGAGCGCCTGCGCCTGATGCATGGTTTTTCCGCCGGGGACTGCGAGGCCCTGCGAGCCACAGGCGGGGTCACGCGTTTTCAGGATGAGGATTTTTCCTCTCTTATGCTGCCGGATAAGCCCCTGGCCCGAAGCCTCATGGCGGACCTAAAAGCCCTGTCCGCGACGATTCTTGTCGAGGCGCTGTATGTGATTCCTGTGGAGAAGGGGCTCCCCGCGAAAGCAGACTTCCGCCTGAGTCTGTATAACACCCTCCATAAAATCGACACAATGAAGGGCCTGCAATACTGGTCCGCGAGCGGCCAAAGAATGCAGACAATGTTCAATGACGCTTATGTTATCGCAGGGCCTAAAAGCTCCGCGCCCCTGCCTAATCCCGTTGCGCGGGAGATTCCATCGCAGAAGACAATCTACGTGTTTCAGGATGACGCCCGTTTCGGTAAAAACACCTACACGGCCGATTACAGGTACAACGCGGGACGCTTCTGGGTGTCCATGAAAAATCTAACGCGGATGTACTACGGCATTATCCCCATGGTTTCGCCGGAGAAGCTGCGTCTGGACATGATTATTCTGCCCGGCGATGATTATCTGATTTTCTACTGCTGCATGAGCGCGGATGTTTTTACGCTCTTTGGCATGGAGAAACAAGCCCTGCCCAGTTTTTCCAACCGCATCAACGCGCTGTTCACCTGGTTTCTGGAAAATATGCGGGAGATTTAGAGCCTGTTCAAAATCTCCTTATAATTCGGAATTTGGGCGCATTTGCGGCGTAAAACGCCGCAAACCGGGCTTTTCGCTCCAATCTTTTGGCTACGCCAAAAGGATTTCCGCTGCTATCCCTTGCGCCCCACGGATTTTCGCAGTTTT